>JAOUMY010000001.1:0-300000 GCA_029881255.1 Gammaproteobacteria bacterium
CAACCCATATTCCTGACTCATCAGTTCTCTCATTCACACTCGCACATGAACTTAATGCAAGCGAAAGTAGTAATGCTTTTTTTAACACTTGTTTCTCACATCTAAATTTTTAATACACGCAATCTTTAAACTATAAAGTTAACGCCTAGCTTTGGGGCTGCCGGAGCGCAGCGTAGGCAGTCCCAGCCGCGATAGCGGCGAACAAGAGCTGATTGTTAAATGCTTACTCTCGACCAACAAGCTCTACCTTCTTCAAATCACCCATTGCCAAATCTCTTAGCCCTTCGGCGAACTCAAGTGCCAATTGAATATCAACTTTAAGCTCAGACGACACTTTTGATATTTCTTCTACACGGCAATCAGTATAAGGGTATTCCGAAAGAGTTACGTGAACACCCAGAATTCCTGTTTTGGATATTACATAGCACCGTATTCCAAATCGCTCCAAGTACTCCGAACCATCAGATTTTGACTGACTACCTATTAGCTCTGCCTTGCCATCGACTGTACTGGCAAGAGCTTTAAGCCTTTCACAAAACTCAAAAACATCGTTTGGATTAAACCAGCCCTCTCCAAATCCCGTAAATCCGTTAGCAACAAGATTTCCTTTCAATCCAATTGCATGGTCATCGAGATCTGCGGTAACAGCTAGTTGGTTCATATTCTTCTATGCATTTAACGCTCAGCTTTGGGGCTGCCGAAGCGCAGCGTAGGCAGTCCCAGCCGCGATAGCGGCGAACAAGAGCTCATTGTTAGTCGTTTACTCCCCTGGTTCCTCAAACAATATTGTATTTTCATCGATTCCTGATTCATCTTTATAGTTTTCTACTAAATACGAAAGAAATTCCTTCGATAAATTTCTCGCATCTTTCAATACGCGACCTTCAGACAACTTTCCTCTCCAAAGCTTTACATTATCTTTTGATGTGTTTGCGAAAGTTGCATGCTCAGTTACCATCAATCTTTGATTGAATTGTTGAACCATATTCCTCCATAAATGCAAAAAATTGAAAAGCTTTTTGTCTCCTGAATCGATAAAGACTCCTGAGGAAATGGAAGCGTCTACAACGGAGTCAACTAGCCTCGGGAATACTACTGGCTTTTCCAGCTCCTCGCCTTTTGCAATAAATTTTGCGTCATATAACGTGCCAACATTGAGATATAGCTCATGCGCCAAAGAATATAGTAGCTCTTTCCGTTTGTCTTTTTGAGCTATCCACCTTTCAACAAACAAACCCATAATGGCGGAAAATATTAATAAGGACGTAATCGCTGGTTCAAACCCGCCTTCTACGCAGAACCAGGCAACAGAAACTACATTTGCTGTGATTAGGACTAGGAAACTTATTTTAATGAGTAGTTGTTTGTTCATCTTCGTATACGACTAACGTTCAGTTGTGTGGCAGGCGCGTTGTCCGCGCCTGTCCACCACGAACGGCGTGTTATGTGTCTCCGCTCTGTTCATTACTCAATTTTAATAATGCGTCTGACGTATTTCTTTATCAATGTATATGATTAAATTCCCAAATATAGTGAGAATGGCGTGGATATGGCCTACCATATTCATCATTCCCAATACTTGGGTGATTACCCCAAATTGGCAAAGAAAGAGCTATTAACAATATTACAACCAGCAACACATTAATTAATAGCTCGAACTTTTTTCCATTTTTCTTCAACACAAGAATCTTTCTAACCGCAAGCCATAAAAATAGCGCAACAAAAATATATGCGAATGGACCATAAACAATATTTCCCGCAAAGTAGATTAAAACTACGATAAGGGTTAAAAACCAATATTCAGAAATAATTCTAGCCATATTGTTTAGTCACATAACGCCCGCATTTGCGGCCGGTTTGAAGCGCAGCGAAAAACCTGTCCGCCAAGATGCGCTTGTTATGCGTCTTCATCTAGATGCCAACCTACAATATCCCCTACATCATCATAGACATTGTAAATAACTTCACAATCACAATGTCCACCATGATCAATTAACCAGGGTATGATTTTGTTTTTATCTAATTCACGAGATTCAATAAAATCAATCGCCTCTTTAAGAGTATGATCACACTCTGGGGCTGATTCGCGATTCAAATAACTTAGAAGATCCTTTAAATCCTCAATACTCATTGGTATTGAGGCCCTTAATGCATCTTCTTCATTCTTCTTGAATTGTTCCTTTAACCTTTTCTTATCTTCTTTATCCATATTCCTTTACGCATAACGCTTAGCCAAGAGGCGCGGCGCAGAGCGACGCGTCCGAGTGAGCGTAGCGAACGCTCTTGGGCTGATTGTTAGAAGGCTTGTCTTTACAACTAGCACCATTTCTATTCACCTAAGTTGATTTTCTTCGCAATGTCATAGCACGCCCCGCACAGCAGCTTTACACCGGCAAATTCCTCACTATCGTCAGTCCATTCACCGTTTGTCTTCTGCACCATACTTTCACATGCTGAGCACCATGCATCAGGCCTAGAGTTCTCTGGATCATTGGCCCACCAAAAACCCCTTGCTTCTCCGTCACTCAATGTCTGAACAATGTGCTGACACACAAAAGTAGCTTGCTGCTTACCATGAGTACAACATTCGATATAGTTTTCTTCTTCCGTCATATGGTTCGGGCTGCCTTCTAACGATAAGGCCAGGGGCGCGAGCAGAGCGAGCGTCCCAGTGAGCGATAGCGAACAATCTGGGCCGCCTTGTTATGAGTTTTCATCGATATATGACTTCCATCTGAGCATTAAATTAGCAACATCAAACGCTCTCTCTTTTTCAAACGAGAGGCCCATATTTTCTGATTCTGCCCATCGAAGATACTCAACTATGTCTTCAATATTTCCTGATTTCACACGGCCATAGATTGCTGTCATATAGCTATAGTATTCGTCACGCGCTTCTGGAATACCTCTTACTCCGATAGGATCCCATACATAGTGAACTATCTCCTCTACACGACGAAACAACTCAGCATCTTGAGGTAGCATCTTATCGCTCATATATACTCATAACGCCAAGACAAGCGGCGCTGAGCAACGCGAAGCGTCCGAATGAGCGCAGCGAATGCTCTTGGTCTTTTTGTTAAGCGCTTTACTTGCATGTAGCAGTTCCTGTTGCGTAAGGGTATTTACTGCGTTTATTTGCGCTAAATTGCCCACTACGCATTTTAACTTCCATTTCCGAAATATAAGCATTTGAACCGCAAAGTTCAGTTGCTCGTCTATGCCAATAACTTTCTACTAATTCTTTTGATGTGTTCGGATTGGCCTCGAACGTTATCAAAAATGTTTTCTCATCGAGTTTTTCATTACGGTATCCCTCCGGAACAACGCTACCCAGAGGCTTATACGGAGTCGCTAACGAACAACCGGCACAAATAATACACATCAACGCTTGCAAACTCCGCACAGACAACCAACTTAACAACTACTTTCTCCGGTTTCTATAAGAACACCCATATCGAAATATTTATCCTGCGCGCTTAACGTTTAAGCCAAGAGGCCGCCGACGTAGGAGGCGGTCCGAGGGAGCATAGCGACCTTAGGCGACTGGTTATATGCTATCCTAATTTTGCACATGCCAGTATCTATAAGGAAACATATGCTCTTGTTTTTCGGCGACTGTATCGAGATCAATTAAGTCAATAATAAACTCAAAAGATACTGTGGCTTGACTACTGTAGCTTTTAACTAAATTAACAACCAAGCCTTCTTGAAACTCTATTATTTTGTCATTCTTTGCGTCTAGTATCTTTATTGAACGCTTAAGACTGTAGGGTTCACCGTGGTAAACGGAAAAAACATCATATCCTGCGTAATCGACAATAATCAGCAAAGATGCCAGGGATCCAACGAGAAAAGAACTTATTGCAACTACGATATACTTAGTCATCGACTGCTCTCATGCATATAACATTTTTATCAGTAGCCCCTTCTTAAGATATCTCGATCTTTTATCATAATCTGCGAGCAACTTATTGTTTGAACTAGGGATATCCAACAGAGCACCTTAGTTCCAAAATCAGGATAGCTAGTTTTTCCCCCTATCCCAACACGGTGATCGCCCCCTATCTAGCCGCTTAAATTCCTAACTCCCTCATTTAATATAAAAATCCCCAATCAATCAAGGCTAAATCAAGCCGTGGCTAGCGCAAAAAATTTTGCGCCTTGAAATCTGATCCAGATGGCTGTATATACAACCAGTACTTTAAACATCGAAAGGAAAAAGAATGAAAAAGAAAGCTAGCCCATTTATGACAGCTCTGCGTGAAGAAATTCGTTTGCGTGGCTATAGTATAAAAACAGAGAAGACTTATC
This sequence comes from Gammaproteobacteria bacterium, assembly GCA_029881255.1. Classification (NCBI taxonomy): domain Bacteria; kingdom Pseudomonadati; phylum Pseudomonadota; class Gammaproteobacteria; species Gammaproteobacteria bacterium. Next base: position 4,315 of record JAOUMY010000001.1, read on the forward strand.
TCGAATGGACTCGTCAATACATACGTTTTATAAAGCACAAACACCCAAGTGAAGTTGGCGCAGCTGGCGTAAAAGCTTTTTTAACGTTTTTAGCCGTCAAGAAAAACGTGGCGATCAATACGCAGAAATCGGCGTTGAACGCACTCAATTTTTTGTATGCAAAACACCTAAAAATTGAACTCGGTGATCTTGGTTTTCAACTGGCGACACGTCAGCGAATTCTGCCAAGTGTTTTGACACCGGTTGAAGTGAAGCAAATTCTCGATCAACTTTCGGGGCGTAATCTTTTGATTGTTGAATTGCTATACGGTAGCGGTTTGCGCACATCCATACACCGGCGAGCTATGTCGACATCATTTGCACTACACCGTAGTGCGTAAGTTTGTAAAAATTGCGGTTCGCCAAGCCGGTATCGACTATAAGCGCGTCAACACTCATACCTTTAGACATTCCTTTGCGACCCATATGTTGGCGAACGGAACAGATATCCGCTCTGTCCAGGAGATGCTCGGACACAATGATGTCAAGACGACGCAGATTTATACCCACGTATTAGGGCAACACTTTGCAGGTAGTCAGAGCCCGCTTGATCAAATTCGCGAGGATCAGGCGCCGTATTTGTCTCGATATGCTTGTACAGCCGCAGCATGCTGAGAAAGTTCGGGATGCCCATCAAGATAACTCAACAGGTCTTCGAGTTTAACGATACTGGCCACGGGTATGCCCAGGGATTCTTCCACTTCCTGGATGGCGGACTTGTCACCGGTGCCTTTTTCCTGGCGGTTGAGGGCAATCATCACCCCCGCCGGTGTCGCGCCCTGAGCCTTGATGATGTCGACGGATTCGCGCACGGAGGTACCGGCGGAGATCACGTCGTCGACGATTAAGACCTTGCCTTTTAGCTCTGCGCCGACGAGGGTGCCGCCTTCGCCGTGGTCTTTGGCTTCTTTGCGGTTGAAGACATAGGGCACGTCGCGGTCGTGGTGGTCGGCCAGGGCGATGCCAATAGCGGCAACTAGCGGGATGCCTTTATATGCCGGACCGAATAGCACGTCGTATTGCAGGCCTGCGTCGACCATGGCGGCGGCGTAGAATCTTCCGAGTTTAGCCAGACTGCCACCGGTGTTGAACAGGCCACTGTTGAAGAAATAGGGGCTGGTACGCCCGGATTTGAGCGTGAACTCGCCAAATTTCAGCACGCCGGTGTGTATGGCAAAGTCGAGAAATTCCCGTTGATAGTCGCGCATGATTGCTCCCGCGTTTGAGTTGGCGCCATTCTAGCGAATATGACCCCTGAGGAAAACTTCGGTATCATAGCCGGCCTTCAATAAGAACCAGGGGTAGTCTCATGCGCATCATCACCGCCAACGTCAACGGCATTCGTTCTGCGGCCAAAAAAGGCTTTTTTGAGTGGATGCAAAAACAGGATGCGGACGTGGTGTGCATACAGGAGACCAAGGCGCAGGAAGACCAGCTCTCCCAGGCCGAGCACTATCCCGAGGGCTATCACTGTTATTACTTCGATGCGGAGAAAAAAGGCTATAGCGGTGTTGCGTTGTATTGCCGCCAGAAGCCAAACAAGGTCACCAAGGGTCTGGGCGAAGGCTTTGAGGATATGGACGCCGAGGGGCGCTATATTCAGGCCGACTTCGACAATATCAGCGTCATCTCTTTGTATTTACCTTCCGGCTCGTCCGGTGACGAGCGTCAGCAGGTGAAATACAGCTTTCTTGATCGTTTCGCCGAAACCCTCAAATCCATGCGCAAGAAAAAGCGCGAATTTATTGTCTGCGGAGACTGGAATATCGTGCACAAGGAAATCGATATCAAAAACTGGAAGGGCAATCAGAAAAACTCCGGCTGTCTGCCCGAGGAGCGCGCGTGGCTGGATCAGTTATTTGGCCCTATCGGTTTTGTCGATGCCTTTCGCGTGGTGAATCAGGCGCCTGAACAATACACCTGGTGGTCAAATCGCGGTCAGGCCTGGGCCAAGAACGTCGGGTGGCGTATTGATTACCATGCGATCACGCCGGGGCTAAGAGATAAAGTAAAAGCAGTGGAGATATACAAGGAAGAGCGGTTTTCAGATCACGCGCCGTTAACCATAGACTACGACAGCGTTCTTTAAGAGGCGGCGTCCAGATCGTTTTGTTCGTTCTGGAACTGTGTCAGCCAGTTGGTAAAGTGTTCCACTTCCATCGGCTTGGCAAAGAAGAATCCCTGCCCCATATGACAACCAAGGCGGCGCAGAAAACCCGCTGTTGCTTCGTTCTCGATTCCTTCGGCAACTATGCCATAGCCAAATGCGCGGCCCACATTCACAGTCGCCTCGATAATCGAGGCGTCTTGCTGATTATTCACCGCGTTATACACAAATGAGCGATCGATCTTGATTTCGTCGATCGGTAGTTTCTTGAAATTCACGAACGACGAATAACCTGTTCCAAAATCGTCGATGGAAACTCGGAAGCCCATGTCGCGCAGACTCGTCAGAACTTGCGACACGCGCGTAGTGTCGTGCACGATAGCGCTTTCGGTTACTTCCAGGGTAAAGTGACGTGGATTCACGTTTGTCCTTTTCACCAGTTCGATAACTTGCTCGACAAAACGCGGATCATTCAAGTTTTGTACTGATAAATTCACAGAGAGATGTAACTCGTGTCCGCGCTTATAGAAGTAGGCAAAATCACGGAACGCACGCCACAACACCCACATCGTCAAACGCCCCATCAAACCTGTACGTTCCGCCAGCGGAATAAAGCGCATCGGCGGCAAAATACCGCGACTCGGATGGTGCCAACGCACCAGTGCCTCGGCACTGACTACGGAACGATGGAGTAAATCATACTTGGGCTGGTAAACAAGAGTCAGTGCGTCATTTTCAATCGCATCGCGCAATTCGCCTACCAGCATCAATTCGGTTTGTTCATCGACATTTTCATCAGTGTAGAAAGACAAATTCAGACCGGAAATCTTGGCATGATCCAGTGCCTTGTCTGCGTGATGAACCAGGGTAACGCTTTCTTTGGCGTCGCGTGGAAACATCGCAATACCGATACATGCCGAGATAAAAAATCGCTCCTTACCCACAACCAGTTCGTGTTCCAGTTTGTCGATGATCTTGCGCGCGACAATCTCTGCGCCATAATCGTCCGTATCGTAAAGCAGGATACCAAACTCATCACCATCGATTCGCGCCACGGTATCTGAATCACGCACCACGGAAGTCAGCACGCTACTGATCTGCTTTAGTAAATCGTCGCCATAATGATGACCAAGGGCGTCGTTTACGTCTTTAAAACCATTAAGATCCACCAACAACACGCCATGCTCTCGATCACTACGCTTACCCATGGCAATGGCTTGATCGAGATGATCCAGTAATAGTTTGCGATTAGGCAAAAGCGTTAAGGAATCGTGCATGGATTGATGCGTTAGCGCATCACGTTGTTGTCCGAGCTTACGCAACAACCCGGCAACATACATCGCCAGCCACGCCGACAACCAAACCACCATCAATGTACCAAAAGCCAGCGACACGCCCATTTCCTTCATAAAGGAATAGGCCTCTTTTGCGTCTTCGACATACACCGCCGTGATGTAGGAATTCGCAGAAGAAACCGGTGTATTAAACCAGGTGTAGAGTTTGTCGTTGATTACCTGCTGACCGTTTTCCCGTTGGTCACCAATAAAGGAATACAGGCTGGGGAATTCATTGGATGGCGACAGTACATAGGTCAAAGTGCCTTCGTTACTGTGGACGTAAAAATAGATATTTTCCGGTTCCTTGGCCTCGATTCGCTCAATAAGCTCATTGATATCGCCATTTTGCGTGAGCGTGTTGTCGATATCATTCAGGGTGTTGGACAGCAGCCCTCTAAGCACCGTAAGTTGTTTTTCAACGCCTGATTCGCGGGTAGCATCAAATGAAAGATAGGCGAACGCAACCACCACGGTGGTTGTCACGAGAGAAAAAATGAGGAGCCACTTTAGTCGCTGATTCATTACGCCTGCATCCCTCTATATAAGGATGCAAGTAAATGTGAGGCTCTTATAATTAGTCTTGAACTCATTCGAAATTACGCAAAAATTACCATACTGTAACCCTCGTAATATCGTCCACCGCCGTCGGTTTATTAGCACAAATTGACTATAACCATTCCTGGCCTTATTCAAGCACTTACAACTACTGTTCGTTCGGGCGTAAAAATATCAGCTGAGCGACTTCGCGAAATCAAATAATGGCGCGACCACCAGAAAATTCGTCAATTGCAGAAACACCACCACAATGAGTGGCGAAAGATCAAAACCAGAAATGGGTGGCAACATACGCCGTGCCGGTCGCAATAGCGGCTCGTTGAGTGCGTATAAAACACCTACCACCGGATTATAGGTCTGGGGATTAACCCAACTGAGTATGACCTGAATAATCAGGGAAAACAGGAATATCTTGAGCGTAAAATCGAGTAACTCCACCACGCTCACCGCCAGTGTAGCCAAGGGCGAGGCTTGTGCACCAAGCAATACCATGGTCAAAAACAGCTCAAGATATTGCAATACGATCAATACCAATACCGACGCCATATCGATACCGAACAAACCGGGAATGAAACGACGCAGCGGCCGTAGAACAGGATTGGTAACCTTGACGATAAACTGTGAAACAGGATTATGAAAGTCTGCACGCACCAGTTGCATCAACAAACGCAACATAAACACCAATAGCAGCAAACCAAATATGGTGTGCACCAAAAAGATGCCCGCATTGCTCACATAAGAATTTCCCATCAATCTGCTCCGTACTGTTGCGCCAGTTCCGCTGCGCGATCCGCTGCGGCTTTTAGCGCCTTGCTAAAGATCTCTTCCAGACCGTTTTCACGTAGTGTTCTAATCGCCTGTTCTGTCGTCCCACCTGGCGAGGTCACACGATTTCGCAAAATTGCTGGCTCATCACTACTTTCCATGGCTAGCTTGGCCGCGCCTAACGCTGTCTGTATAGTCAACAACCGTGCCGTTGATTCCGACAATCCCAAGGTATTGGCCGCCCTTTCCATCGCCTCCATCACATAGAAAAAATACGCAGGACCACTACCCGACAAGGCAGTGATGATATCCATTTGATATTCATCTTCCACCCACAACGCCACGCCTACGGCGCGCATAATATTTTCCGCTAAAATTCGCTGTTCGGATTTGACCAGGTGATTGGCAAACAAACCCGTCGCGCCGGTCTGCACCAATGCTGGCGTATTCGGCATAGTGCGCACGATAGCAACATTCTGTCCTAACCAACGCTGCATGTCTTTAGTGCGTATTCCGGCAGCGACAGAAATCACCAGCGGTTGACTCTTCTCGACTGCACCAGCAATTTGTTTGGCGACATCTTTAAACACCTGCGGCTTCACCGCCAGCACCACTGCATCGACCTTATCAATGAGTGCCGCATTATCGACAACTGTGCGCACGCCAAAACGAGATTCAAATTTGTTGAGCTGATTGTTGTCGATATCTGACACCCACAGCTTACCTGGATCAGCGCCATCGGCTATCAATCCACCGAGCAAACTTGCTGACATATTGCCCGCGCCTATAAAACCGATGTTGTCCTTGTTCATTTTCATTCTCCCGACTGGTGTGCCACTTTATTAGAATTTCGCTGAAAAATCACTTGCTGTCGATTTACCGCAGGTTTAGCGACGATAATCTCGCTGACCAAAAATGTCGGTGCCGACGCGCACCATGGTCGCACCTTCTGCAATCGCTACGTCCATGTCATCAGACATTCCCATCGACAAAGTGTCCATTTGTAGTTTGCATTGCTCATTGATGCCAGCAAGTAACTGCCGTAGTTGCGCAAATGGCAGGCCTTGCTTCGAAACATCTTTTTCCGGCTGTGGAATCGCCATCAATCCGCGCAAGCGCAGACGTGGCAGTAGTGCTATTGCTTCCACCAGTGCAGGTAACTCATCCACTGACACCCCGGATTTAGTAGACTCGCCGCTAATATTGATCTGCACGCATATATTCAGCGCAGGAAGTTCCTCTGCACGTTGTTCGCTGAGACGTTGCGCAATCTTCAGTCGATCAACGCTATGCACCCAATTAAACGCATTGGCAATCGCGCGTGTTTTGTTTGACTGTATCGGGCCGATAAAATGCCACTCGATATTCAGCGACGCCAACTGCGCAATCTTGTCCAGCGCCTCCTGAACATAGCTTTCACCGAATACCCGTTGGCCTGCTTCATATGCGGCACGAATGGCTTCCGCCGGGTGAGTCTTGCTCACCGCAATCAGCTGTATCTCGTTTTGCTCGCGCCCGGCCTGTTGCGCTGCTGTTTCAATACGCTGTTTTACCGCCTGCAACTTGCTCGCTATGCTCGAAACCACTTAATTCCTTTCATTTTTCCAGCCCACATCATACCCTTGGACATACTAAAGAAAAACACCGGCCCAGCCGCTAATTTTGTGTGGCGCCGTTTTGTCGATATGGTCTTTTCCTTCAGCATTTCAACCCGTTAAGGATTTCAAATGGATATAGCAGAGTTGCTCGCGTTTAGTGTTAAGAACCAGGCATCTGACCTTCATCTCTCTGCTGGCGAGCCTCCCATGATCCGTGTCGACGGCGATATCCGCCGCATCAACGTGCCGCCGTTGGATCACAAGGAAGTCCATGCCCTGATTTACGACATTATGGACGATAAACAACGTAAAGATTTTGAGGAATTCATGGAGACCGATTTTTCCATCGAGATTCCGAACCTGGCCCGTTTCAGGGTAAACGCCTTTAATCAGTATCGCGGCGCCAGCGCAGCCTTTCGTACCATACCCACGCGCATCCTCACCCTGGATGAGTTAGGCTGCCCGCCAGTGTTTAAAGATGTCTGCGAATATTCTCGCGGACTGGTACTGGTGACCGGCCCAACCGGCTCGGGTAAATCGACTTCACTCGCGGCCATGATCGACTATGTCAACGAAACCCGTTATGGCCATATTTTAACGATAGAAGACCCGATCGAATTCGTACACACCAGTAAGCGCTGCATCGTCAATCAACGTGAGGTGCACCGTAACACCCTCGGATTCAGTACTGCATTGCGCTCCGCCCTACGTGAAGACCCGGATGTAGTGCTCGTCGGTGAGATGCGTGACCCGGAAACCATACGCCTCGCTTTGACCGCCTCCGAAACCGGTCACCTGGTTTTCGGTACCCTGCACACCAGTTCTGCGGCCAAGACCCTCGACCGTATCATCGACGTCTTCCCGGCCGGTGAAAAAGAGATGGTGCGCTCGATGGTGTCCGAATCCTTGCGCGCGGTCGTCTCGCAAGTGCTGCTGAAAAAAGTCGGTGGGGGACGCGTGGCCGCACATGAAATCATGATCGGTACACCAGCCATCCGTAACCTGATACGCGAAAACAAGATCCCGCAGATGTATTCTGCGATCCAGACCGGTAACCAATTGGGCATGCAGACGCTGGATCAGACATTGCATGACATGGTACGCCGCGGCATCGTCGCGCCTTCCGAGGCACGCGCGTCGGCGGCCAATAAAGATCACTTTCAATAAAAAATATCGCGCCAGAGCGCGGAATTCATTGGGGAAAACTCGGGGTATCACCAATGGACTTTATGTCCTTGCTTAAACTTATGAAGGAACGCCGCGCGTCAGATTTATTTATCAGCGCCGGTTTCCCACCCAGTCTCAAAATTGATGGCAAACTCACGCCGGTCTCGACCACCAGTCTGTCTGCGGAACAAGCACGCGATATTATTCTGCGCACCATGACGCCGCTGCAAAAGCGCGATTTCGAACGCACCTCAGAATCGAATTTTGCCCTCAGCCTGCCCGACGCCGGACGTTTTCGTGTGAATGTGTTTCGCCATCAAACCCAGTTGGGTATGGTTTTGCGCCGCATTGAAACCGAGATCCCGGATCTGCAAAGCCTGGGGCTACCACCGACTATGGCCGAGCTGGCGATGTATCGACAGGGTTTGGTGCTCATCGTTGGCGCCACCGGCACCGGTAAAACCACCACCCTGGCGGCGATGATTCAACACCGCAATCGTCATAGTCAGGGGCATATTATCGCCATCGAAGACCCTATCGAGTTTATTCACAAGCCCGAGGGGTGCATCATCACCCAACGTGAAATCGGCATCGATACCGAGAGTTATGAATCCGCCTTGCGCAATACCCTGCGCCAGGCGCCGGATATGATTGTCATCGGTGAAATTCGCAGTCGTGAGACGATGCAACAGGCCATGGAGTTTGCGGAGACCGGGCATCTTTGCGTTGCGACGCTACATGCGGCCAACACCACCCAGGCCATCGAACGTATATTGAGTTTCTTTCCTGAGGATAATCGCGCACAGGTATTGCTGGATTTGTCTCTGAACCTGCGTGCGATTGCCGCGCAACGTCTGGTCCTGGCCAGCGATCATAAAGGCCGTCACGTCGCCGTGGAAACGCTGATCAACACCCCGCTGGTGGCAAGCATGTTACGCAAGGGCGAGATTACTTATCTGCGAGAAGCGATACAGAAGTCCACCGAGTTGGGTATGAAGCTAATGGACCATGCCCTGTTCGAGCTGGTCTGCGCAGACTTGATCAGTCATGAAGAAGCACTTACTCACGCCGATTCGGCGAATGAATTGCGCCTGATGATCAAACTCAACACCCCACACAAACCCGCCGCCACAAAGTTTCGACGTATTGCGCTGCTCGAAAAACGCTAGCGTCGCTATTAACAAGGACAAAACACTTCGGTTTTTCACGACATTGTCTGCCCCTGGGCATGGTGCAATAATGGGCGCTTTCCGCACCCGAGAGAATTCTCATGTCTGTCAAAGTCTGGTCCGTGTTGTCGGGATTCATTTTTGCCACTAATTCGGCATACGCCGTCGACCAATACACGGTCACAGATCTCGGTCCGCTATTAGAGACCAACGCTAAGCTACAACAGGACGACGAACAGAAACTCAAGTTTGATATCAATAACAACGGCGTCGTGGTGGGCACTTACCGAGTCCCTACACCGGGTGGTTTCAAGGCCTTTGTTTGGGACAGCAGCAATGGCCGCCAGGATTTGAACACGGATTCCACGCGCCAGGATGAGGCGCGGGGCATAAACGATGTCGGGCAAGTCGTCGGTTGGGCCAGGGTTGGGACTAACAATGTCACAGTAATGTGGACGCAAAATCCTGATCTCAGCTGGAGCGAAACCTTTCCTGCCATCGTCGGACAAATCAGCGGCAAGGCCACAGCGATCGACAATAGCGGCAATATCGTCGGTACTTACACCGATAGCAGTAATCAAAAACACGGCTTTGTCTGGTCCAGTAGTACGAATTCACCTCACGCCCTAAGCGACAGTGTCGCCGAGCTTGCCGAAGACACGAATAATGGATTTGTTGTCGGCACCTCACTTATCGATTCAATCGACCGTGCCATATTCACCAGAGCAGTAAACGACAATATACCGTTAGGCAGTTTGAACAACAGCGGTTTTGCAAGCTACGGCACTGCACTCAACGCAAACGGCGACGTCGTCGGCGGGGGATTTACCGATGCAAATTCCTGCACGCGTTTTTGTTTTGGCGTGGCCCATGCCTATCTCTGGCAACAGGCGACGGGTATTCTAGACCTGATGCCGAACGATCCGGCTACCTCCTGGGCAAATGACATTAATGACAGCGGCCAGATCGTCGGCTGGCGTTTGCGCCTGCCTACCAGTATTGCCGTGCTATGGCAGGATAGTATCGCCATCAATCTGAATCCGATCACCGCAAACCTGGGCGATTGGCATTTGGAAAGAGCCCACGCCATAAACAACGGTGGACAGATCGTTGGTATAGGCAAGAAAAGCGGTATCTTGAGTGCTTTTGTACTGACGCCGACGGGCATCACCAGCAGTAGCGATCTGGCCGTAGCAATTCTGCCCACGCCATCCGGCAAACCACATAGACGCGCTCAGACGTCAACGCCCACAACCCGTTTCAGTATTATCAATCGCGGCCCTGACGTTGCGCCCAATATCGTTGTTAACGCCACCATACCGCAGGATATGCGTGTCGATGCGATCAATATTTCCGCTGGTAACTGCGAAATTCAAACTGACGTCCAGTGCACGCTCAACTCACTTGGCGTTGGCGAAAGCCTGACCGTTGACGTAACCCTCGGCGCAAACGTCGCCGCAGAATACGAAATCGAGATTAGCGCCAGCGGCGACAACATCGATAGCGGTCCGACGCCGAACAACTCGGCCACGCTAAAGATTAGCCTGCCGGCCAGCACGCCATCGATCACCAGTAGCGATCCTGAAACAAGTAGCGAAATCTACAGTGGAAATGACTCTGCGGAGGCAGACGCTAGCGGAACAGCGCAAAGTCCCAGTGGTGGGTTTGGGTGTGCAGCAACAAGAAACGGTGACATCGATCCATTGCTGCCATTTTTACTATTTGCAGGGCTGATTTATTTGAATACCAACTCTCGTCGACGCGAAAAAAACGCTATTCGGTCTTGAAGCGATTCACGAGATTAAGCATCTCTTCGCCCTGAGAATTAAGACGACTAAAGGCATCCTGGCTGTGCATGGCTGACGACGCAGTTTGCTCGGCGATGTCGCGTATGCTGACCACGTTCTTATTGATTTCTTCCGAAACTGAACTCTGTTCTTCTGCTGCCGACGCAATCTGGCGATTCATATCGTTGATACGTATAACCGCAGAAACAATTGCATCAAGTTTAGAACGCGCCGATTCAGTTTCCTCACGCGTATTCTGCATCTGGTTTTGACCGGCCTCCATTGCACTGACGGCGTGACGTGTTCCGCTGTGCAATTTTTCGATCATGGTCTGAATTTCACTAGTGGAATCCTGCGTACGACTGGCTAGCGTGCGTACTTCGTCAGCAACGACAGCAAAACCGCGCCCCTGCTCACCCGCGCGTGCCGCTTCGATCGCCGCATTCAATGCGAGCAGATTTGTCTGTTCGGCAATGCCTTTAATAACATCAAGCACCGCTCCAATCTGGTTGCTATCGGCTTCCAATATCTTCATCGCGTCCGAGGCACGTTGTATTTCGCGATCCAGCTCAGAAATACGTTGTGATGCGCTACCCATCGCTGAGCTGCCGTCTTTTGCAAGCTTGGCCGCTTCTTCTGCCGCATCGGCAGCATCATTGGTACTACGCGCCACTTCTTGTACCGTAGCAGCCATTTCATTTATCGCCGTGGCCGCCAGGTCAACTTCACGATGCTGACGCTTTACCCCTTCCGCTGAGCGAGTAGACATCTCAGCCGCGTTCTGCGTGACCTCAAGGACATTTTCTGCCGTCGAACGTGCATTACTAATTGTTTCAGCAATCGTGTGTATGTATTCGTTAAATCGATTGGCAAAAGCGGTATGGCCGTCAAGGCGAGGAGACAAATCCACCACCCCACCTTTCACCTGTAACATTTCAGCCAGTAAACGCAGTTGTTCGTCCTGTTGCGCTTCTTTTTGTGACTGATGCGCCAGATAGACCAGTACTGCAGTTTCAAACACCACAAATGCCGCGTGAATCATCACGATGCCAAATCCTGTGTTCTGTTCGAACACGAAAACACCAAAATCGGCAACCTGTAGATAATTAAATGCCAAGTGATGCACAGCGATGACGCCCGCCGCAACGACAACAGTCAACCAGTCACGATAGGCGAGCAGAAAAGCAAGCAGGGCAAAGATGATGAAATGGGTTTCGATCATGCCGTGGGCCTGGTGAATAGTCAGACCCGAAAACACCATAAAACTGGTGGCTATGGACACACGCATGGCCTGACTACCGGGTACCAATATACTCAAAGCTGTTGGCACCAGCGCCGCCGGCAAGCCTATCCAAAGTGCCGCATTCCAGGTGTCATGCCACGAGGCCAACGCCAGGGAATACAACATCAACACCCAGGTTACGACAACCAGCTGTCGGTCGACCCGAACCTGCGTCTTGTTCACACTCAAATGTGCCGCCATCTCGCCTGCTGACACGCTGTGACTATTTTTCACCACGGCTCAATTCCTTATTATACGAAGTAGAATACTTCTAATACCTGTCAGCAATAAGAATCGGTATTTAAAGGTATAAACTTTATTCTTTGGGCAAAAAAAAGCGTCGCATGATGCGACGCCCGGCAGAAAAGTTTTCAACCCCTGGATATCGTTAATCTAGAAAGGCAATGTCGCCGAATTGCTGACCCAGATGCTGTACTGGGTATTGGCTTGATCGACTAACATTTGCTTCCAGGCAATATAGGTTGCGCCCATGGGCGTGACCGCTATATCCGGCGCAACGGTGTATCCATTCACATTCAGTTGATTGACTACCACAGGCTGAGGCGCAGAAGCCCAGCCTATTTGTGGCGTGTAGTGTTTGGTGTAAAGAACGCTTTGGCCTGTTACATCACTTACCCATGCAGCGATTGCCTCACCGTTAGGGCGCATTAACAATGTGGGATCAGACTCGTAATTTTCATTGAGATTACCCAAGCGAGCAGCAGGCTCCCAGTTCCCCAGCATCGGACTGAAGCGACTGGAATACACGTTATAACGCGGACCACTCAATCCCTGGCTTTGCCCCTGCACCCACACAGCCATTGCTTCGCCCTGCACGTTGGAAACGATCTTCGGCTTGCCAGACAATGTGTTTGGCAGAGAAATCAGGTTTTGCCAGCCAAACGGATTGTTTGGCGCATAGGCATAGAGCCCGCTGTCATTAAACCCGACTACACCATTGATACCCGCGATTGCAAACACCTGTCCCTGACCAGTGGCAGCGATATCCAGTGAAATCGGTACCGTAACCTGGACCGGTAACTGTGGTAATGCTTTGTCCTGACTCCATCCAGTCGCCTGAGTGAAATCGTTAACATAAACATACAGAGTCATACCGCCCGAACTGTTATTTAACAACTCCTGGCGCGCGATAAAAACGCGGCCCTGAGCATCGACTACGGGTCGACTGAACTGTGCCGAGTCGCTGACTTCGAGGGTACGGGTTTCACCCCAGATGGTACCGCTACGATAGACTCGCGCATTGAGATTGATCTGATTTGGTCCAGACGGTCTGCGCCAAACCGCAGTAAGCACTTCATTATTCAACAACAGATAGTATTGACCGTCGACCGCGCCTACACGCGTTGGCGCCGTCCATGTACCTTGATTCGTGCCTTCACTGAAGAACAGCTCGCCCTGCTTGCTCCACAAGGCATAGGTGTTTCCGGTCAACTGCGATACCTGAATCTGCACCATGCTCGCATTCAACATTTCTGCGCGTGGCGCGGGCAGTTTTTCACGCCAGGCCGTGCCTTCAGAAGAATAATAGACATGGTTTTCGCCCAGCTCGTAGCGCCCGGTAAATCCGTTAAATTGCGAATGCTTCACCAGCGACAAATAGAGATTGTTATCGGTCACCTTTAGTTGTGGCCCGTGAACATAATCATTGCTGCTGTTAACTGTGGTGCTCGACCACACACTGACCGGCATCGACCAGTTACCCGTCGGCCCCGAGTTGATCGGCGTGCCACCTATCGCTGGAAACCATGCCTGTACCGTGTGGCACTGTTCGCATTGATTGGATGAAGCAATATGATTCGGACTCTTTCCTGTAGACGTTACACCGTTGTGACACTGGAAACATGAACCCAATGCCTGGTTGTGATCAAACATGATCGCGGGTATCCACATTGTTGTGGAGTGACAGGCTTCGCATACATCCGTGGTTTGTAAATGCGCGATGGATTTACCCATCGCCACAAAGTTGTTGTGACAGCTGCTACAGCTACCGATAACTTGCGAGTGATCCACGACTTGTACTGTAGGCGAACCACCAATGTGGCAACTAAAGCATTGGTTGGTCGCCGGAATATGATTGGCCGGACGAGGCGTGGTTGGCGTAATCACTCCCACAGGTGTGCCCGGTTGCGTGGTTGTCGTAAACCAGTTCAACGTGCTATGACACTGCGCGCACTGGTTCGATGACGGAATATGGAAGGCGCTCTTACCTGTTGCCAACACACCGTTATGACAGCTCTCACAGGTACCGACGACTTGTGCGTGATCGACCTTGATCGCTGGCACCCACGCCGTCGTCATGTGACAGCTGGCGCAGAAACTCGTGGTCGGCAAATGACTGACGCTCTTGAAGTGACAGGACTCACACGGACCGATGACTTGCGTGTGATCGACAATCACAGAACCGGTTTGAAAATGACAGGCGTTGCATTGATTTGTCGATGCGATATGTCCAGGTGGTTTTGGCTGTGTTGGATTGATAGGCGACGGTGTAATAATCGAACCTGGCCCACCGAGTTTGCCCGCGAAAAACATTTCGTATAACACAGCCTGCGCAGTTCGGTTGGCTTTTCTCCAGGTGATGACCGGCGAGTTGCCGCGCAGAGCAAGATCGGGCTCTTCCGCTACAACAACAGGACCGGGATAAGTGGTTACCAGTTCCGGAACATTCCAACCGGTGTTAGCCATAAAGTGCGCCGTAAACAATTCGCTGGTCTGCGGCGAGTTCTCTACCCAGGCAAGTGTCATCTCGCCGACGCTATCCACCACAGCATCAAGACTGTTTAAATAAGTAGGTATCTGATTTCCAGGCGCGGTACCGATGGGACCACGAAAAACCGGTGCGCTAACCGCTTCCGGTGGCGTCCATCCCTGCATCGGGATATAACGGCTGACATAAATAAGAGAATAGGTGTTGATATTGTCACGTTGTTCTTCCACCCACGCGACTACCGCATCACCACGCGCATTGCTTGCAAGCGCGAAGGGTTCTAATTGGGTACGATCGTTATTGAACAGATTGTCATCAATGTTCTGTCCGGTAGACCAGAAGCTTTGTTGAAAATCATAAGCGAACAAACCATCACCACTGATCGCGTCTGTCACATGCACAACCATTTGCGCCATGCCCGGCTGACCTGAAGTGACCAACTCCAAACCGGCAATGAGCTCTGAACCCAATGGCATAGGTGGACGCGCAACAATCACGTTACTCCAGCCAAACGAGGAAAGCGTCGCGCTATAAATACCGCGTGATGCGCTGATTTCTTCCTGCCATGCAAGGAGTATCTGGCCACTGGCATCCATTTGCGGACGCGTGGAACTCACGAAACTACCGTTGCGCGTCAAGGTGAACACCTGAGACCAGATATTCGATGTCTGATATCGTTTCGCCTCGATCACAAATTGATTGATTCCAGTCTCTCTCACCCACATGGCGGCTGCGCCACCCTGGGCGTTTCTGACTATCCAGGCCTGTTTGCCTTGTCCCAGCAAAACAGGTTGGCTCCAGCGTGTGACTGCGGAATAAACGCTGGCATAAATACTTTGATTCTGAACCCAGACGGCGTAAGCCTGTCCGGAAACATTGTCTGTTACGATATCAGGCAGCGTGGAAAAAGACTGTTGCAGTGGAGGGACGGGTGACTCCGGTTGCCATGCACCAAAACTACCCTTGGTTAGCACGGCGGTAACACCGCCCATGTATTGTCCGGTGAAGGGATTGAGATCGGTATGTGTGCGCCAGCGTACGAAGGTGCTGCCATTCGCACTGGTGGAAACCATCGGTCCGTGAAAAAAGCCAGTGGCGGCATTTTGCAAAGAAGCAGTTCCAATTAACTCGGGAATCGTCCACGACTCAATAGTGCGTGCCCGTATTTTTGCGCGACTTTCCAGCGAGTTGTTTTCGCTTTCTTTCTGGTTTGAATTTCCTGGTGCGACAACTTCTCCGCAACCACTGAACAAGCTGAACGCCAACAAGAAAGTCAGCACACACGCCAGAGCAGATCTGTTACTCCGCATGATTCCCCTCCACAACCCACATACTTATAAATTATTCGAACCAGACAATATTTTCCCGATCCAATACTGTCCATGCGTGGGGCCATAGTGATGGAGGTCAATGAAATCTTGCTGAACTGAAACAGTTTTTAGTCTGAAATGCAGTAACTTAGACTGTGTTATTTGACACAAGCGTGAAATGAAAATGAATAATAAGTGTATCTATTTTAAATAGCGCTTCATGCTTCGCGACGATAAACAATATTGCCGTTCAATATCGTTAAATCAACCTGTCCCAATAATTCGCGACCCACAAATGGCGAGTTCTTGCCTTCGCTTAACATGCTATTCGCCGTTAACATCCAGTAGGCATCCGCATCAAATACACAAACATCGGCGGCTTTGCCAATACCCAAGGTGCCTACATCAACACCGATAACACCCGCAGGCTTGTGCGTAACAAAGGCGATTGCTTCCGATAGCGTCAATACTTTTTCGTCCACCAGTTTCAGCATCAATGGCAATAGCGTTTCAATCGACGAAATTCCCGCAGCAGTTTCCGCCAGTGGCCCGGTTTTACTATCAAAGTCATGTGGTTGATGATCTGAACACACGGCAGACAAGACGCCATCGGCTAATCCTTTACGCAAACCATCACGATCACGCGCACTGCGTAGCGGTGGCATAACATGATAATTGCTGTCGAATCCGCCAACATCAATATCGAGTAAATGCAATTGATGTGCGGCAACATCGGCAGTCACTGGCAAACCATCGAATGTCGCGCGTGCAACCATGCGTACGGCATTTGCCGATGAAAGTCGACAGAAGTGCACACGCGCGCCTGTCAATTCAACTAATGCAAGATCACGCGAAACAGCGATAGTTTCAGCAATTTCAGGAATTCCAATCAAACCCAAACGCGTCGCCACCGGCCCTTCATGTGCAAATCCATTTCCTGTCAACCAGGGATCAGAGGGCTGTATAAATACGGTAATATCGTGACTGCTCGCATATTCCAGTGCACGCCGCATTACCAGCGTATTTTTGATTGTGCGATTGGCATTGCTCACGCCCACGCATCCCGCCTCTTTTATCGCGGCCATTTCACTGATTTGCGCACCTTCCAGATTTTTACTCAGGGCGCCAAGACAAAACACTCGCGCATAACCAGCCTGACGCGCACGCTGAGTAATGGATTCGACAACCGAAGGTGTGTCGATAACCGGATTGGTATCCGGAGGACAACACAATGTGGTCACTCCACTGCGTGCGGCAGCGAAAGTTTCGCTTTCGATAGTCGCTTTGTATTCGTATCCGGGTTCGCGCAAGGCGACGGCTAAATCCACCAGACCGGGGCAAACAATTTTTCCCTTCGCATCAACAGTTTCGTCTGCATGAAAACCTTCGGGTGCATTACCTATCGCAAGAATTTTTCCATCGGCGATAAAAACATCCGCCTGCTTATCCACCTTGTTTGCCGGATCAATTACCCGGCCAGCGCTGATACGAATCTTACTCACGAACCCTCCCGTGTTGCGCTGTAACTTCCCATGCACATCGACATCACTGCCATGCGTACGGCAATTCCGTTAGTCACCTGTTCGAGGATAACGGATCGTTCTCCGTCAGCGACCTCGGAGGCAATCTCAACTCCGCGATTTATCGGCCCGGGATGCATGACGATGGCTTCCGGTTTGGCGCATTGCAATCGTTCATTGGTCAAACCATATTGTTGAAAAAATTCTTTTTCACTCGGGATAAACGCGCCTTGCATACGTTCTTTCTGCAAGCGCAACATGATGATGGCATCCACACCCTCAAGCCCGCGACAAACATTGTGATAGACATGCACGCCCATGTCTTCGATACCCGCAGGAATCAATGTCTTTGGTGCAATAACGCGAACTTCGTCGACACCGAGCGTGGTCAGCGCATGTATTTGCGAACGCGCTACGCGTGAATGCAAAATATCGCCGACGATGGCCACTTTGAGGCGCGCAAATTCGCCGAAGTGACGGCGCAAGGTAAACATATCGAGCATCGCCTGCGTAGGGTGCGCGTGATGTCCATCACCGGCGTTAATTACGCTGATATGTTCAGGTGCATGACGCGCAATAAAATGCGCCGCGCCACTTTGCGCATGTCGCACTACAAACATATCGCACTGCATGGCTTCGAGATTGCGTAAGGTATCGAGTAGCGACTCGCCTTTGCTTGTCGCGGATACGCTGATATTAAAATTCAACACATCGGCGGTAAGGCGTTTGGCCGCCAGTTCAAATGTGGTGCGCGTGCGCGTGCTGTTTTCAAAAAAGAGATTTACAATGGTTTTACCGCGCAGGATCGGCACCTTTTTCACCGCCTGTTGGCCGACGCTACTAAATGTTTCGGCGGTGTCGAGTATATCGACCAGTATCTTGCGTGGCAGGCCTTCGATGCTGATGAAATGTTTGAGCTGCTTATCTGCCGTCAGTTGTATATTGTCGCGATAACCCATACCGGTTTTCCTAAACTGAAATAATACTCAACTCCAGAGGATCGGCTCCGCTGAGCTTGAGTTGTTGACCTTCTGCAAGCTCGACCGTCGTCGCGGCGAAATCCGCCTGTATCGGCAACTCGCGCCCGCCTCTGTCGACCAGCACCGCCAGCTTCACGCTGTTCGGCCGCCCATAATCAAAAATCTCATTTAATGCCGCGCGTATCGTACGCCCGGTATACAGAACATCGTCAACCAGTATGATATCCCTGCCTTCCACATTGAGCGGGATTTGCGAGGGCTTTACCTGGGGATGCACACCGATACGAGTAAAGTCATCGCGATAAAAAGAAATGTTCAGCGTTCCCATAGGCGAACGACAAGCCAGTTTTTGATGCAGTTTCTCTGCTATCCATGCGCCCCCGGTATGTATGCCGATGATTACCGGCTCGTCGATGGCCTGGGCGCCAAGATAGGTCTTTACCTTTTCTGCCAGCGCATCGATGAGCGCGTCCACATCATAGTGATTAGTCATTGTTCCTTTTATATTCCTCTAACCAGGATTCCAGGATGAGCGCGGCGGATACGCTATCTACGCCATGCTCCTGTCCAACACCTGTTTGTTGCAGGGTTTCTGCTTCGAATGAACTCAGGCGTTCATCCACTTGGTAAACCGGTAAATGATACCTGCCATTCAGGCGATTGCCAAAGCGTTGTGCAGCTTGCGTTATCTCATGTGGGCTGCCATCCATAGACAGCGGTCGACCAACGATCAAGGCCTGGGGATTCCATTCTTCGATGACACGACTGACTTCTTCCCAGCGTGGCGCACCGTTCTGCGCCTTTAACACGCACAGAGGGCGTGCAGTTGCCGTCACGGTCTGTCCAACCGCAATGCCAATACGTTTCATTCCAAAATCAAAGCCGAGAACTGTTTTGATGACGGGTTCAGGCATGCCCAACGTCGTTGGATAAAAGATTGAGATCCACGCCTACGGAACGGGCGGCCTCTTCCCAGCGCTTTTCATGTGGTGTGTCGAAGATGATGTCGGCTAGCGCCGGAACACTCAACCAGGTGTTGGCGGCCATTTCCGTTTCTAGCTGTCCTGGGCCCCAACCCGCATATCCCAAAGCAACCAGCATACGATCAGGGCCTTCCCCGCGACCGATCGCCTCAAGTATGTCACGCGAAGACGATACGCCAATTTCTTCCGTCACTTCCATGGTCGCATTCCACTCACCAATCGGCGTGTGAATAACAAAACCGCGCTCGGTTTCCACCGGCCCACCCTGCATCACGATTTGATCCGCAATTTCCTGGCTTGGCCACGCAAAACCCAGTTGACTCAACACCTCGCCAACAGAAACAGACATGGGTCGATTTATTACCAGCCCCATCGCGCCTTCATCATTGTGTTCACAAATATAGGCAACGCTATGAAAAAAATTGGGATCGTTCAAGGCTGGCATGGCGATGAGGAAGTGGCCCGTCAGGTAGTGGGATTCAGTCATATCGATAATTTCACTTTGTGAATGGTGATCTCGCCATCTGGTCTGGCGCATTATACACATACGTTAGACATAACGTACAAAACTGTTGGTGCATATCATTCGTTTTGTGCAGCGTTAACGCGCCTGCACGCCGCTACTTAAAAACTTCCAGGTTCGAATGATATGTAATACATCGGCCTCTTTCTTAATGTCTTCACTAAATGGCGCGTAAGGCGCGGCCAGGTGCACTATCGACAATGCGGCATCGTCCAGCATTTTGTGTCCAGAGCTACGCAATATTTCGACGCGACGTATAGTGCCGTCATCATTCAGCGTGACATCCATAGTAACGCTGCCACTAAGCTTGCGGCGTCTTGCCTCGGCGGGATAATGAAGATTGCCAACCTTTTCCACTTTGCGACGCCAGGCATCCATATAGGCCGCATATTGATATTCCTTGGTGCCTGCCGTTACCACCTTATTGCGCGGTCGTTTGGCGTAGATTTCCACTGCATTGGAAATCTCCGCTTCAAGACTGGCGATGTCCATGCTTTGACTGATCAGCTCAGCAGCGGTAACTCGCTTGCCCTCTTTTTTTTCTTCGAGTTTTTCATCGGTGGCGATGGTTTTCTTTGCTGTATCCTGAGTGAGCAATTCTGTCTGCGAAACCGGTTCGCTCGGCGGAGGAATAAAGACCGGCGGCGACGGATTGGTAACATTCAAGGTTTCGCTCGGCGCCATGGAAGGAAACAGCGTTTCCGGCTTGACTTGATCTTCGCTGGTGCCTCCGCCTTCCTGGTTACTCTGTGCCAGATAGGCCGCGTTTTCTACGGGTTTACTGGTGCGGGTATTTACGAGGGTAACTTCCAGGGCCTGCGGCAATTGGCTTTTTTCCGTTTCACCCAGGCCAAATCCGATGAAAAGTATCACGAAGGCGTGCACGACAAGGGCAATAACCAGCGAAATCGCAAAGCGATCGCTGATATTGATAAACAACACCTGGGATGACAGGCCATTGTTCATGTCTTTGCCTCGTTACTCAGTCGTTTTAACAGATTGAATGAAACCAGCCCGGTCACCACGCCAAACACCACTGCCATTAACAGCAACGGTGGGTATAAAGTAAACACACCGGCATGGGGAATAAACAGCCAATATGCCAGCAAGAATTGGCCCGTAATATGTGACATCGCGGCCAGCACCGCCGTTCCCAAAGGCCCCAGCCCACACGACTTTAAGGGCTGCAACAGAAATAACATCAGCAAGGTTGCGATGCTTCCCGCCAGGCTTAAAGCGAAAGTGGGAGTCAGAAAAGTCCCCAGCAGCAGGCTACCGACAAATACCCGTAACAAGCTCACCCACACGGCCGCACGAAAGCCGTACAGAAAATACACCGCGATGGTGATGACATTCGCCAATCCGGGTTTGACGCCGGGAAGCGGGCTGGGCAAGGCACTCTCCAGCACATGGATGGCGATCGCCAGTGCTGCCAGACGCGCTATGCGAATATCTTCTGCTGTCGGTGTTAATGTCAGTTGCATCTTGGCTCGTTATCGTCAAACACGGCTTTGAAAATCGACTTCACTTTATCGCTCGCCTAAAAAAACGTTGGCCGTCAATGTAGGCGGAGCGATAACAGACAGGTATGGCTTGGTTATCGGCAGCATTAACGGGTCTTTTTTGCGGCGCTTGCTGGCAAGTAGCCTCAATACCAGAAACTAGAAATTAATTGCGTCATATTGTTGGTTACCGACGAGGCGCAAACTTATGCCATTAGGTATACACACCGCCATCTGCCCCGCTCGCTCAAGCCAACCCGCGAGTACACACACTTGCTTGTTACACGATGACCGAAGGAAACGTGTTCGCCCATCCTCAATCACAATTTCGCTCGAACCATGGCGGGTTTCCACATGGATATGCCTGTCCTGCAATAGTGAGTAGCGCCGCACCTCACCGGGGCTGCGCACTTCCACATATTGCGCCACGCCGTCACCGCGCCCCTGCCAAAACCAGGCAAACGACACGACACAGGCCCCGACCGCCATCAACACAATCAGCTTGTCGAGAATACCGATTTTCACTCGTCGTTTATTACCTGTATGTTTTCATCCGCGACATCGTAAAACTGGACGCGTTTACGCAAGGCCCGGGTGATAATTACCTTGCCCTGTTGATCAATTAGCATCGCCTGTTCGACACCCATGTTTTTGGCAATACGCTGCCAGTGTTCAATGCCTGCGACAAACAGCGCTGTCGCCGCAGCGTCTGCAACCGCAGCATTCATATTAACCACCGTTACCGATTGAAAATCCGTCGCTGGCATGCCGGTAAAGGGATTCAGTATGTGGTGATAACGCTTGCCTTCTTGCTCAAAAAAGCGTTCGTAATCGCCAGATGTAAACACACTTTCGTCGCCTTGAATCGCAATACTGGCAACAATACCCTTATTGCGCGGATGTCGTATGCCGATATTCCAGGGCTTACCGCCTTTGGAACCAATGGCACGCAAATCACCGCCGGCATTGACGATGACATCGTTGACGCCAATCTTTCTTAATTCCTCAATCACGCGATCAATACCGTAGCCTTTGGCAAAGCCGCCAAAATCAAATTTTACCGCTGAATTCTTGCCACGCAGCGTCAATTGATCCAGGTCGAAGCCTTCCATCGTCGGACGGGAATCCAGCCATTGTTGCAATACCGCTTTGTCAGGTGGCCGCATATCTTTGATCTCTTCCATGCGATCAAATCCCCACAGCTGCACTAGCTTGCCAATTGCGGGATTAAAATAACCTTCACTCCGCGACGACAGTTCTTTGCCTTTGATAATGAGGGGAAGCACCGATGGCGCGACGGAAAACGGTGCCCCGGTTTCCAGCAAACTGTTCACCCGCGCCAACGGCCCTTCTTCATAGGGATGCCAGGCGCGGTGCAAATAGGTGAAATCTTCTTCGACTTTCTGGAGCGCAAGTTCGGCCAGTTTTTCATTATCGGTGTAATGGGAGACTTCGATGACAGTGCCAAAGGCAAAGATCTGGTGACTGTGAACGCGGGCGTCATTGCCCAGAGAACAGGAGACCAGCAAGGGTATGCTGAACAACAGACTCAGCCACCGAGAGTGATGCGACTTTTCAGGCGAGCCTTCGTTCAATGGCATCCATTAAATCTCCCGCGATATCGAGATGATATTGCGCATCCAGTTCACGGATGCAGGTTGGACTGGTGACATTGATCTCGGTGAGGTAATCACCAATCACATCCAGACCAACAAACATCAAACCCTTTTCCACCAGCGTTGGCGCGACCTGTTCCACGATCCAGTAATCTCTTTCACTCAAAGGCACACCCACACCGGTACCACCTGCCGCCAGATTGCCACGGGTTTCACCCGATTTCGGGATTCGTGCCAGAGCATAATCCACTGGTTTGCCATCCACTACCAGAATACGCTTGTCGCCTTTGACGATTTCGGGAATAAAACGCTGCGCCATCACGTATTCGCTTTCCATATGGGTAATAGTTTCGAGTATCACACCGAGATTTGGATCGCGTTCGGATACACGAAATATCGATGCACCACCCATCAGGCCGAGCGGTTTCACGATTACGTCCTGCTGCTCACTGACGAAGGCGCGTAAATCTTCTCGCGAACGGCTGACCAGCGTCGGCACACAACATTGCGGAAACCAGGCGGTATAGAGTTTTTCATTGGCATCGCGCAGGCTCTGGGGTTTATTGACCACCAGCACGCCTTTTTGCTCCGCCATTTCCAACATGTAAGTCGAGTACACATACTCCATATCGAAGGGCGGGTCTTTGCGCATCAGGATGACGTCCATTTTCTCGTCGATCGGGCCGTCACCGCTAGCGCCATATTGAAACCACTTGTCCTTGTCGTCCTGCACAGTGATTTCGCGCCAACGGGCAAAGGCGCGACCATCACGCAAGCGTAAATCATTTTGTTGCATGTAAAGCAACTGCCAGCCGCGACGTTGCGCCGCCAGCATCATGGCAAACGTACTGTCTTTGGCGATCTTAATTTTTTCGATGGGGTCCATCACCACCCCAACACGAACGGGCTTGTTCATCACCGAGGGCTTCCTGCAATTTCTCGCGCCGCTGCCAATAATGCCAGGCGCGCCACCACACCATAGGCATAAAAACGATTGGGCGCCGCATCCGGAGACTGAGAGCAATCCGGTACGTTCAAAGGTTCGGCAAATGCCAGTGGTTCGAAATGCATTCCCGGTGAATTGAGATTTTCATTGACGCCTTTGGCGGTGTGTACACGATAAAAGCCGCCAACAACATATTGGTCTATCATATACACCACGGGTTCGGCCACCGCTTCGGCCCAGGTTTCAAAGGTGTAAACACCTTCCTGCACCAGTACTTTGGTAATGGCCTGACCTTCTTTGGCCGTTGTCATTTTCTGACGTTGCTTGCGGTTAAGCTCAGAGATCTGCGCCGGATCAGTCACGGTCATAATGCCCATGCCATAGGTGCCGGCGTCGGCCTTGACGATGACGAAGGGATCGCGATCCACGCCATAGGCCTCATACTTGCGACGTATATCATTGAGCAATGCCTCGACATTTTTCTCGACACACTCCTCGCCCTCGCGCTTCTTGAAATTGATTTCGCCACACTTGCGAAACAAGGGGTCGACCAGCCACGGATCGAGATCGACGATGTCGGCAAACTCGCGCGCCACGCGGCGGTATTCAGCGAAGTGTTCTGATTTGAGGCGATTACTCCAGCCCAGACTCAAGGGCGGTATCACCTTTTGCTCCAGACCTTCAAGCATGGGCGGTCGTCCGCCACTAAGATCGTTATTGAGCAGTATCGAACAGGGGTTAAAATCTCCGGCGTGGATACGATTTCCTTTGCGCTCTATCGGTTCCAGCGTCAGGGTATTACCCGATGGTAATTCGAAAGTTGTGGTCTCGGTAATCTCAGGATTTAGCGTTCCCACTCTGACGGTAAAACCGGCCCTGGCGATGATCTCGCGCAGATTCGACAGGCTTTCCAGATAAAACTGATTGCGGGTGTGACTTTCGGGGATGATCAATACCCCGGCCGCATCGGGACAAACCTTTTCTACAGCGTGCTGCACTGCCTGTATACACAGCGGCATGAACGATGGATTGAGATTATTAAACCCTGCTGGAAAGAGGTTGGTATCTACCGGCGCAAGCTTGAAACCCGCGTTTCTCAGGTCAACCGAGGCATAAAAAGGTGCTGGCGTCTTGCGCCATTCACTGCGTAACCAGGTCTCGATTTTCGCCTGTTTATCAATCAGGTGCGTCTCCAATTCAAGGAGAGGTCCGGTTAATGCCGTAGTCAAATGGGGGACAGGACTGTTTTGTGACATAGCTTAAGGATTTCACTCGCTGGACGATAAATTGGTTGTATTATCACACAGTTAGTCTCGAACTCAGAAAGAGCTACTATGTGGGACTCTGGCCTAGCTGAACGAACGTGCTACCGTGGCCGCGATTGTAGTTGATTTATCGGCCGCGGAGTACATTAATACCAGGCTATCCAGTATACTTGGGAAGCTTCGTGTTTTTTCAATGACTATAGATGGGTCAGCGGTCAAATAATTACAAACCACCATAGAGGTATATACACGTGGAAGCGTATAAATCTGCCGGGGAGGCAAATAACGAAAAACTGAAAGTCATGGTGATCGACGATAGTAAGACGATACGCCGTACTGCAGAAACCCTGTTATCCAAGGCAGGTTTCGAAGTGATCACCGCTAACGACGGTTTCGAAGCCCTGGCCAAAGTTGTTGATAATCAGCCTGACATTATTTTCATGGATATTATGATGCCGCGTCTCGATGGCTATCAGACTTGTGCGCTGATCAAAAACAACGATGCGTTCAAGGACACGCCCGTCATTATGCTTTCCAGTAAAGACGGACTATTTGACCGCGCCCGCGGTCGTATCGTCGGTTCCGACAACTACATCACCAAGCCGTTTTCTAAGGAAGAGTTGTTAACCGCCGTACACGAATATGCACCCGCCAAAGGCGGCTGATTTTCACAACCTCGGTCACCTATATGGCCATTATTCTTCTTGTTGATGATTCGAATACGGAAATACATGTGTTCAGTCGCATGCTGGAAAAGCACGGACACACCGTACTCATTGCAAAGAATGGCCACGAGGCCCTGACTGTCGCCGCACAATACCTTCCCGACCTGATACTGATGGACATCGTCATGCCGGAGATGGATGGATTTCAGGCCACGCGCCGACTACGCGGCCAAGCGTCAACGGCCCATATCCCTATCGCTATGCTTAGCGCCAAAGACCAGCAAACCGACCACATCTGGGCCGAACGCCAGGGGGCGCAGGCCTATATCGTCAAACCTGTGGAGGAACAGGTCTTAATCGCCGAAATCGAGCGCCTGTTGAATTCCTGATGGCTGGCCCTATCCTCAACCCCCTGCAATTACTAAAGGAAATAGACTTGCGCTGCCGCCGCTTTCTGAAGCAGACGACCACGGGTCAGGCGCGCCAGGCAAGCCTGCTGGCTATTCATGTCGGAGACTACAATCTCTGCATCGAAAGTCGTTTTATCGAAGAGATCCTGTCCTTTAGTCGCCAGACCCGGCTGTCCGCCATTCCGAACGCCAAACCCTGGCATAAAGGCTTGACCAGCATCCGCGGCCAACTCCTGAACGTCATTGATCTCAAAACCTATCTGCTCGAAAAAACTACAGAAATCTCCCCTGGAACCCGACTCATATTGATACGCACCGGGGATTTCCGTAGTGGCATTATTGTCGATAGCGCCCAGGGCTTATTCCCGGCAACCGAAACCAGCCAAAACGGGAATATCGCGCTGTCGCCTACTTTAAAGGACATCTGCCGCGCGACTATGACTATAGAAGGGCAATTGTGGATGCAACTAGATATCGAACGACTTTTCTCTGATCCCTATTTTGTCCAGGCTACCCAGGGATAAATAGCAGGGGTCTATGTACGCGCAACGTCTGCCTCAGACCACGTTTTCCAGACTACCCGTGCCCTTGTTGGCAGGATTGTCTGTGAGCGTATTAATCATGGCGTTGATTTTTTCCTATACCGCTTCGCAGGCCACCAACTACATCCACTACGCCAACCTCACCAAAGAATTGCAGACGCTGACGCTGCAAATGTTGCGTTCCAGCACCGACGCCAGCAAGGGTAAGAGCAGTGCATTTACCTTTTTGCAGGATGCCCACGATCGCTTTCAGCAAAACCTGGATTTACTGCAAAAAGGCAGTAGCAACCTCCCCCCCTCGCCGATGGAAGTACAGCCATCGCTGCAGGCGATGTATGTTTTATGGCTGGAGTTTTCCGGCCAGGCGCGACAGATTCAGCGTTCCGAAGGCACTATTCGCCTGCTGAATGAGTTTGTCACCGCAGTAAATGACGTGATTCCCGGCCTCAATGAACACTCGGAAATCGCAGCCCAGGGTCTGATTAACAAGGGCGCGCAAAAACGCCAGATCTATCTCGCCAGTCGCCAGCTGATGTTGGGCCAGCGCATCGCCACCAATATCAACCGCCTGTTGAGTGGTGTCCAGTTCGCGGAACCGAGCGCCATGCGCCTGGAGTCTGACACCCGGGAATATGGCGACGTTCTCCTCGGCCTGTTGTCAGGCAACAAACAGCTTGGGCTGGAGCAGGTGCGTGACACGGGTATTCGACAGGAGCTGGACCAACTGCTGCAGATTTACGAAGCCATCCAGGTGCTGGTGCAACGTATCATGGAGAAAGCGCCGGAGCTGTTTAAAATCCAACAGGCGCAGAGTGATCTGGCCTCTCAGTCGGAGGCGATTGCCGCCCACATTGGCGTCATTGATGGGCAATACCAAACCTTGCAACAACAGCTGGGGTCAATGCGGCTCGGTGGATTCGCCATGGGTATGGTCAGCATGGTCTTCCTCGCCATGTTAATCCTGCGCCTCAATTCCGGCACCAAGGAGCAACTCCTCCGTGAAGAACACAAGAATCGTCGGGTACAAAACGCCATCCTCAAACTACTGGATGAAATTGCGCCGGTCGCCGAGGGTGATTTGCGTGCCCACGCCACGGTAAGTGAGGAGGTTACCGGCGCGATTGCCGACGCCATCAACTTTACTATCGAGGCGCTGCGTGAGCTGGTCACCACCATCAATCTGATGGCTGCCGAGGTCGAAAGCAGCGCCGACGACACCCAGCTAATGGCCCTGCAACTGAATCGCGCCAATGATCTGCAAACACAACAGATCGACCAGGTTAACATCCATATCCACACCATAGGCGACAAGATCGACCAGGTTACCACCAGCGCCAGTGATACGGTAACGATCGCCCGGCAAACCATGCAATCGGTGGAAGTCGGTAGCCAGGCAGTGCAGGAAACCATCAAGGGTATGCACATCATCGTCGACGATATCCGTGAAAGCTCGATCCGTATCAAGCGACTGGGTGAGACCTCACAGGAGATCGGTGACATCGTGGAATTGATTAATGACATCGCCGAACAGACCAATATCCTGGCCTTGAACGCCGCGATCAAGGCATCAAACTCCGGCGACGGCGGGGTGGCGTTTGCCGGGGTTGCCGATGAAGTCCAGCAACTGGCCGACCGTGTCACCCAGGCAACCGGAAAAATCGAGTCTCTCGTACGGAATATTCAACAGGATACCGCCAAGGCGGTGGAGGCCATGGAACAAAGTACCGGCGACGTTATCTACGGTGCCAAGTTAGCGGAAACTGCCGGTGATGCCCTGTCACAGATGCAAACTGTGTCTGCACATCTGGCGAATTTCATTCATAATGTCGCTCAAGCTGCAACCGAGCTTAGGCAACTCTCGCAACAGACCCGCGAAAGCATGGAAATGATCAAGCAGGTCACCCGCCAAACCCAGGCCGGTACACGGGAAACCGCCCGTATGGCGGCGGATCTGGCGAACAAAGCCGCGGAACAAAACCGTCGTCTTCAGGCATTTACCTTACCGGATGACGGAAATCAGGACAGGGAAGGGGCTTAAGCAATTGAATGTTAATCTTAAAATAATATGTAAAGGGTTAAATATGCAGCGGAAATCTAGTCTTGTGCTGAAGGCGTATTACGGGGAGCTTTAGCGTGACAATTGCAGCCGATAGGAAAGAACACCAGCAGCCTATTTCCTGGGTAAAACCAGAGCTGGACAAAACAATACAAGAAATCAAGAACTGCCTTGAGGCCTATGGTCACAGCCTGACCAATTTCGAGCCATTACTGCCGATTCTTGAACAATTGAAACTGGCGCGCGGCGCATTTCACATGCTTGAATTATATGGGGCTTCGCTCCTGATTGAGGACATGGAGCGCACCGTTCGCAGCCTCTTGGCGAGACTGACCAACAAGCCCGAAGACGCCTATGAATCCCTGGTTCAGGCATGCATCGCTCTGGAAGGCTATCTCGACCGACTGAGCCGTACCCCGAATGACTCGCCACAGGCCCTGCTACCGATCATCAATGACTTGCGCGCCGCACGTAACGAGCCATTATTAACTGAAAGCTCTTTGTTTTTACCCAATCTGTCCATCGTTCCCCGCGTTCCCGATGACGTCTTGATGGACGAAGCCAAACAGGAATCACTTGCCCACACGGCCAAATCATTGCGCCCGTATTTCCACGCCGCCTTATTAACGTGGTTCCGCAATTCCAAAGACACCTTGAGTCTGCAGCAGATTAAACTCGTCATCCGTAATCTCGAATCAACGGCGATGACGCCGCGCTTACGCCAACTGTGGTGGATCGCCGGTGGCCTGGTAGAGGCACTGGTCGACAAGGGTTTGCGCACCAATGTTTCTATACGTCTGTTGCTCGGCCAATATGATCGTTTTATCAAACTGGTTGCCAACGGTGAATTTGAATACATCGAGAAAAATCCGCCCACGGAATTGTTAAAAAATATTCTTTTTTACATTGCGCATGCAAGCAGTCGTGGGGAAAGAGTTAGCACCTTGAAAAAGGCCTATAGCCTTAGCCAGATCACTCTCGACGAATCCGATTTAAAAAACCTGCGTGACAATATTCGAGCCCCGCGTACTGAGACTTTTGCGGCCATCGCCCGCGAACTCAACAAAAATCTCAGCAACATCAAAACGGTCGTTGACTCATACGTTCGAGGACAAAATAAGTCCATCCTCAGTGGCGCTGAAAATAGTGTGGAATTAAACAGCATCGTTCAGCCACTGCGACATATTGCCGATACCTTGAGTTTGATGAGCCTGGGCAAGGAACGACAAACACTTGCCACTCACATATCAGTTTTCGAATCGAAGCTAAAACAAAACGGCGTTACCCGTGATGACATCATGTCACTCGCATCGACGATCCTGCATATCGAGTCGGTCATCAACAACATTGGCAATGAACGACGTGTGCGAAACCAGCCGGGCAAATTCAACGAACGTCGCCGACAGCGTAGTCACGCGGAGGAAAATATGGATACCGCCAGCAATCAGCCGATCAATCGTCTGCCTGGAACCGAGTATCGCCTCTTCATCCAAAAGGCTGCACACCAGGCCCGCGAAAACCTGGGGCAGGTCAAGAAAGACATAACCGCTTTTCTTGCGAGTAATTCACGACACGCGCTGGTACAGAATATTCCCCAGTTACTCAATGAAGTTCACGGATGTCTGGTGATAATTTCACAGCCTTTTGCCGCCCGACTGACTCAGGCCCTGATCTCGTTCGCACAAAAAAATCTTTTGGATGAAACCGCCACTCCCGATGAAATAACCCTGGACCGCTTTGCCGAGGCGATTGTTGGTCTGGAGTATTTTCTAGAAGGTGTTACAGAGGGGCGTTCACAGCTGCATACCATACTCGCCATCACCCGCGAAAATCTCGCGGCTATCGGCTATGCGGTTCAGGAACCCAAGCAATCCGAACGCAAGCATCCTTCTCTTGAAAGTGTGGTGACCAATATTACGAAGGCGAAAGCCTCACGTTCTGGTGATAATAAATCGCAGGTATACATCCCTGTCGATGTGGATCAAACAGATGATGAAGTCGCTGAGATTTTTGCCGAAGAGGCCGAAGAAGAAACCCAAAAGCTGGCGCGTTATCTGGAAACCCTCAAGGGTGACATCAATAATCGTGACGCGCTGAATTATATTCGTCACATCTATCACACGCTCAAAGGCAGCGGTCGTATTGCCGGCGCAACCGATATCAGCGAGTTCGCGGCTGCCATTGAAGAATACATCAATCGCGTTTCTACCGGCGCGATCCAGTTAGAACAACGTGGGTTGAAATTACTCGTAGATGCCTACGAAATTTTGCACCTCTTATTAAGTAACTTCCAGCGCAAAGCTCCTCCCCCGCTGAAAGCCAACACCATTATTCAAGAGGCCATCTCACTTTCAGAAGAGATTAACCAGGCCGCCAGACACGTCTCGCAACCCGTTGACGCCTTGACTCAAGCCAATATGGGAATCACCGAGGAGGCACGCGCAAGTCAGATCACTGTGCAGGGCGCGACCGGCGTCGTTCTCGACCTGATCGATCAACTCGACTCGTGCATTCGTTACTACCACGAAAGTCGCGACTCGGACCCCAATGCGCGTCCACTGTCAAAAGTCATTGCAGATTTACAGCGCATCACGATTTCCGAAGACGAGCCCAGTGAATTCGCTGAGACTACTGGCTTACTGCTGCGCTATATGAAGAATCTGGTCGAGGGTAATGGCCTCATCACTCTGGACACCCTCGACATATTAGAAGAGTACAGCGCAACCACCCGCGAGCTGTTTACCCGTCCATTACTCGACAAAGAGCCGCAGCAAGCCGAGAAAGCGGCTGCTACTCCGAGCAGCGAAAAGCAAGTTGAGTCCGACGCAACGGAACAAGCGACGATAACAACGGAAGCGGAAATTGAAACAAGTCCTGAAGCAATAGAAGAAATTCCGGAAGAGGTGAAAGAACCGCAGGCCGCCGAAACCGTTCAAGAGGAAGTGGTCGCACCAAAAACCGCTGAGCCTGCAACCACTATGGTCGAATTTGATGACGCGCCATCCACCGCGGAAAAATATGCATTCGATTCAGAGGAAGACTCTACGCTCATCGATATATTTATCGAAGAAGCGCAACAATTGGTACACGAGTCTAATAATTTGCTCGCCAAGTGGGTGCATGACATACCCGATGAGGCAAACATCGACGCCCTCAAGCGCTTGCTGCACACCTTGAAAGGTGGCGCGCGCATGGCAGGAATAACAGCGATTGGTAACATCGCTCACGCAACAGAATCCTTACTGGAACGACTTGCAGGAAACCTGCACGTCATTACGCCAGAGCTACTCGGCATGATGCACAATGTGTTCGATAGCGTGACGGAAATCGTCGAAGCATTGCAACATGGCAGCGACTTCAGCATTCCTTTTGAATTGATGGACCAGATCAACCACTTTACGACGCCTGTGGCTGACAACACCCAAGACTCGCAAATCGAAGATGCTGCAATAGCTGAAATCGCGGAGCTCGTCGAAAACGAAGCGCATAGTGAAAGCATAGATGCCGAAGACGAACTCTTTCAGGATACCGTTACTACCGACATTAGCAGCGATGTTTCTAGCGAAACAAGTATCGATGACAGCGACGAGGCCGCGCGCGAGTTCGCGGCCATTGTAGAAGATTCAGGTTCGGAAGAAGACATTGTTGCTGAGCTGGAAAAAGCACTCAATACCGAGGACAGTCCGCCAGTTTTAACCGAAATCGTCGAAGAGGCACCGGTAAGCGTGGCGCCTGTCAGCAAAGCACCAGTCGTTGAAAAGCCGATTGTTGCCATCCGCAAGCCTGTCGAAGCCAAACCTGGCAGCAAGGCTGAACCCATGCGTATCGCGGCGGAAACCGTCGACAGTCTGGTCGAAAAAACCAAAGCAGAAAGCACGCTCATCAATGATACCGCTCGCCATATCTCAGATATGCTCAACTATCTGTCGGAAATGGATGCGGCAATCAGTCGCCTTCAATCGCAGTTGCGAGACATTGAATTCGGGCACGGTGGCGCGAGCAATAGCAATGATGAACTGGACATGGCAGAGTTCAGCGAATCCCAGCAGGCCGCTCAGCGACTCATGGAAAATGTTGGCGATATCGAGAACCTGCACAATGCCATGACGCGTGTCGCTATCGAGTCAGACACACTTATACAGCAACAAAGCCGTTTGCACTCAGAACTCAGCGATGAATTAATCCACTCTCGCATGACGGTGTTTGCCGACCAGACCCATCGTATGAATATGATTGTGCGTCAGGCATGTCGTGAAACCGGCAAGCAAGCCGTACTACATTTACACGGCCTGGAAGGCGCTGTTGATCGTGCAATGATGGATCATTTGATCAGCCCGTTCGAACATTTGTTACGTAACGCCATTGCCCACGGTATCGAAGCACCCGAGCAACGCGCACAGAAAGGCAAACCAGAAATTGGCAAGATCGATTTCACCTTCGATCGCGATGGCAACGATCTTGTCTTCAATATTTCCGACGACGGCGCCGGTATCAATATCCGTCGCATATTCGAGAAAGCCGTGGCCAGAGAACTGATACGTGAGAACGACAAGCTGAGTGATGATGAATTAACACAGTTCATTTTCGAACCGGGTTTTAGTACCACCAATGACATCAGCCAATTGGCCGGTCGCGGTATTGGTATGGATGTAGTCAACAGTGAAATACAAAGACTGGGTGGCGAGATTCTGGTACACACCGAAGCAGACAAAGGTACGACGTTCACGGTACGTGTACCTTTTACCTCGACGCTAAACAAAACTCTATTGTGCCGCTGTGGTGAGACCTTGTACGCGGTTTCACAAAACCTCGTGGAAGGTACGCGCCCTATAGATCTCGAGAGTCTGGTGCGCACCTACTGCCAGCCCAAGCCGGTATTAAATGTCGAAGGACAGGAATATCCGATCTGGTATCTGGGTACCTTACTCAACGATTCCCCGCCTGTATTGCCGGAGAGCAATAAAGTTGCATCGGTGATACTGCTGCGCAGCAATCGTATTCGACTGGCGCTACAAGTAGATGAAATTCTCGACATCAAAGACGCCATGATCAATCCGACCGGGCCACAACTCGGGAAGATTAACGGCATAAGCGGTGCGAGCATATTGAACGACGGTGAAGTTGCATTGATACTCGACGTACCTGCCCTGGTACGGATGGCTATCATGAAAGTCGCCAAGCCGATCGCCGATGACTCCATCGAAGAGAAAACAAACCAACGCCCGCATATTATGGTTGTCGATGACTCTATTACCGTGAGAAAAGTCACCGAGCGTTTTCTCAAGCGTAATAGCTTCGAGCCGGTTTTGGCGAAAGACGGCGTAGAAGCCCTGGAGATACTCGAACACACCCGCCCGAATCTCTTCCTGCTGGATATTGAGATGCCGCGCATGGATGGATTGGAACTGGCAAGGGAAATTCGTAAGCACCCGGCACATGCCGATACGCCAATTATCATGATCACCTCGCGCACCAGCAAGGCACACAAGCAGGCTGCAGATGAAGCCGGTGTGGATATTTTTCTCGGCAAGCCATATCAGGAAAATCAGCTATTGAGTTACATCCACCGTCTGTTGGAGGACGAAACAGGAAACGCGTAAATGGACCACGCATTGAAAGTCCCTTGCAGTCTGGTGACGCAGGGGAAAACCCATCTGCTGATACCAAACAGCGCCATCGTCGAAGTGGTCAAAACTAGCGTTCTACTCTCGGACGACGGCCGAGAATTCGTCCACTGGTCAAACAGGGATCTACCCGTATACGACGAGCGACGCCGGGCGCATACCGGCGACAACACTACTATTACCGTGATTGTTCGCACCCCTGAAGACAATCAACTGTTCGCGATTCCCGCATCACAATTTCCACGTAGTATTCAGGCAAACATGCACAACGTAACGGAAGATACCCGCCCACCCAACACTCACGCCATTGCTATCGCCTACATCCTGGTCGACGGACAACACGCCATCATCCCCAATCTGGATCTTTGCAAAAAGAAAATTTCCTGATTTTTCATCATTTAGCAATCGTATTACATGCATTTTCTTTAAGCTACCGTTTTTCAAGCATATTTCTTTCAGTATTTTCTTGAAAAAAAAACCTAAAGCTTTTCGCCAGACTGTCGACAATCGTTATAGACGTAAGGACTTTAGTCATTTTTTCTGAGAACTAGGCGACAGTTTCGAGAATTATGAAAATTTATAACTCTCCGGTATTGGACACGGAAATCCAAAGACAGGCCAGACAATCGGCTGACAGTCTGCAGACTCGCGCAGATGTCAATCGCGAAGGCGGCTCACAGAGCACGCCGCATTTGGACAAGTTGTTTCTAAACACCTTGCGCCCGTCGCAAGCCACCGAGTTTCTTGCTCAACATATGGGCAAACGTATAAATGAAAACTACCAGTTAACGCCAGCGCTAAATGAACAACGCTTTGGTCATGAGACCAGCGGTGCGGCAGGCGTCGTTAATAAAATCATTCAACTGGCCAATCATGCCATGCGCAAGCTGGCGCCCGAAATGGGTATCCCTGCTGCCGCATATGATATCCGCAAACAAATTGATAGCGGATACAGCGACGCGCTCGACATCTTTGGTGTATTTGGTCAACTCGACGAAGACACTCAATCAAGTATACGGGATGTTCGCGATTTGCTTGACCGCGCGTATCAACATGCACCGCTGAACGGTCACCCGGATAACACATCGGCACTACTATTTCAGGGTGAACGTATTAGCACCTCAGTTTCAACGCAATTTGAAATTGAAACCGCCGATGGCGATAGAGTTACCATCTCCTTGGAACAGTTAAATGAGCAAACAAACAGCAGCGTATCGTATGGCGAAGGCTTGTCTCAGGTTAACGTACGCAGTGGCGAGAATACCCAAAGCATAGACGTAAAAATCACTGTTGAGGGCGACCTGAGCGACGAAGAGAAGGCATCTATTTCCAAACTCGTTGGCCAGCTAACCGACGCCAGTGATCGTTTTGACAACGGTGAAAGCGCCGAGGAAATAGCCGCCAGCTTGAATCTCGGCGATGAATTAATTAAGAATTTCAACTTCAGTCATTTTACGGATCAGCAGATTGAGAACGTAAAAGGATTTAGTGAAAGCAGTTCTACTCCGGTACAGACTGCCGAAATAGAACCTGTTTTGCCTGACGAATACGGAAACATTCCGGTAAATGATTTACAAAGAACCGTGCTTTCGATTCTGTCACGGATCACCGAGTTTCGTGAAGCTTTGGAAAAATCCCTAGAGGATGACCAGAAGATTTTTGTAGAGCAGCAGGTGTAAAGTTTACTCAAGGAAGCGCTATCACAGGGACGTGATATTTACCTTGGCCCAGGCAAAATATATTCAACACCGGTACTCGCGGCTCATGCTCAAAGTTGCTTGGTTAGTTTCCAATTCCTGCCGCATCAATATAAATCTTTTTGCCACATCCCCGATTCGCGCCTTTAAAACCAGCGTTGTAGGTATATTTTAAGGACGCATTCGATTCTATCTCGCGTGACAGAGCGATGCGAACCTCCAGCAAATACGCCTTACCATTGTGACGACGACACACCAGCTCTATCGCACCATCAGATTGTTTATTATTTTCATTCCAACGTTGTAATAGCAATTCAGAACTAACCACTTTACCTATATTTCGCCGAATTTCCTGCGCTATAGCGGTCGTAGCGAAGTCCTGAACCAGCGTTATTGAGGTTTCAAAATAGTCCTGAACCGTGAGTCCGCTACAACTACCGTGCTTACGCCACTGATAGTTTTGCAGACACGAAGCGACGCCAGGCATGTACTTTTCCAGCTTGGCATGATCAACCGCGATTTTGTCCTCACACCAGTCGCCTTTAGCCTTTTTACCCGCGCAATACGCGTAGCGATGTTTGGGATCATTGAGGCGATTCGGCCACAAACCATGAAGCGCAGGCTGTTCAGCACTGAAAACATCGGTCGAGCTTCCCTGACATTCTTTCTTCTGTGGATGAAATTCACAAAACGCTGGCTGCCAGGATAAGGCCAGCACATAGTAATCGAAGGACGCGATCGGCTTAGCCGCGAAAAGCGATCCCGGAGTAAACAGAAGCCAGACAACGAGGGCAACCCGACACTTAAACAAAGAAAGACGCATTTTTCTATCATTTTTTCCGTGGTATTAAACGCAATTTTACGTACAAATGAATAAACTGAGAACCCTATCACAATTTCTACCTTCATTGACGCCAATTACCCCTTGAGTTTAGTGCGTTGCAGGACGACATCAGGGGTATATAAGGAAAACTCGAAACAGGCGGAGTCTACAATGAAACAATTTGTCTTTTATGCAGCTGTAGTATTGATTATCGGTGGCGTCGTGGTCTTATCGACTAAGTTCTATGACGATGGCGGAGTATCATACTCATCAACCGGCACTAAGAGTAAAGTCAAACAAGAAGCCAGCCGTTTGGGCATCAATAACGACTGGGCGAATCGATAAGATCTCCTCTCCCTGTCAAAATTACCAGAGAACTCGCTTTATAGCTTCTCTGGTTTTTTTCGTCTCATGATTTAACCACTCGAATTGCGGTTACTTCGCTATCTCGCCGTCGGTAACGACTGTTATAATCCCTCGTGTCGACTAACTACATAAGATTTTTTCGGTGGCGATTATTCTGAAGACATTTCTCTCTATGCTATGCATAGCGTATTCAACTATCACGCTGGCCACGCAGGAAGCATCGACACAACATTACCCGCCCTCTCCTTCGTTTAGCCAATTGGCGGGAAATATCTGGGATGATCTTGGTCAGTTTACAACTGAAATCAATCCCGTCGACAACGCCTTGCCACTGCTTGGTTTGACCGCAACAACACTTTTGTTGGTTGCTCATGATGAAGCCATTACTCAACATGTCCAGCGTCTTGCGCATAAATGGGGAATTCTGTCCGACACGCAACACGGACGCGAGGCACGCATCGTATTTGATCCATCTGTCGGCGGCTTTGATATTCCGTTTCGGATTCCACAAAACCTGGTATCGTCTTTGTACTTCATGGGTGATGCACCGATGCATATCGCCATCTATTCCGGGCTAGCAACATATGGCGCAATATATGACAACAATCGCGCACGCAATGCCGCCAGCCAGGTGGCCGAAGGCGTGTTGGCTACCGGTATACTCATTCAGATTATGAAGCGCTGTTTTGGACGCGAATCACCTTTTCAAAGAACAGAAGCAGGCGGTGCCTGGGATTTATTTCCAAACCAGATTGACTATGCCTATAACGTAGCAAAATATGACGCTATGCCTGCGGGTCATATGGCGACGGCCATGGCCACAACCCACATACTCGCAGGCAACTACCCTGAATACAAATACATCAAGCCAGTCGGCTACACCTTAACCTCCATGATAGGCCTGGCAATGATAATCAACGGCGTGCATTGGGCCGGAGATTATCCCCTGGGGCTGGCGACCGGCTATCTGGTCGCGAATATCGTGCTGAAACGTGGAAAAGAATACCGGGAGCGTTTCGACAGCACGCATTCGCTTCGTCACTCAAGAAAAATCCGCGCGCAATTTCTACCCTATATCCATTCATCAAACAACATGGGGCTGTGGTTATCGGTCTCGATGTAGGCAATCTGGTCGCGTTTAAAAAACCACGCGCCACAACTGTTTCGCTAGTGATCTGGTATTGATATAACCTGCCCTCACCGCCCAATACGTCGTTCCCGGTAAATCAATCAAACCAACGTTTATATAGGCATCGTCACCAAACCAGTCACCGCCAAAGTTACGCTGCCCATAACTCACGCGGATCTTATTTGCGAGCAAATTGGCGTAGACGCGAAAACCCACATTTTTATCGCCATGAGGTAACCATTCGGATTCTGACCGTTGCATATTAAAGGTCAAGCCCGCACCCATCGAC
Source organism: Gammaproteobacteria bacterium (assembly GCA_029881255.1). Taxonomy (NCBI): domain Bacteria; kingdom Pseudomonadati; phylum Pseudomonadota; class Gammaproteobacteria; species Gammaproteobacteria bacterium. The sequence continues at coordinate 43,095 of JAOUMY010000001.1, forward strand.
CCAAGCATTACGCTGTAACGCCGAAAATCGTAATTCGCACTGGCCTGGTAATATGGTTCCCAGGCACCGTTGACACGTCGACCAGCAAGCGGCGTAAACCTCAGATTAATATGATGCTGCCCGGTCAGACGATAGCTAGGCTCCCAGCTAAACTCGTATCCACCACTCAAGATGTTGTAGTTCGCCTCATATGGTAGAACCAGGTGCATGGGATTGTAGTTAGCGTACGGCGCGGTAGATTGCGTCCACGACCGTTTCTTATTATTTCCCGCCAGTGAGTTACCCATGAGTATGGCCAGAAATGAAATCGTATCCACTGTCTTAACGATCTGCTCTCCAGCAACCCCTTTCTTTTTGTCCCGTCGCGCCTGGGCAAGAACCTCGGCTTCTCTATCCTGAATATCGATAATCCTGTCGCTGATTTTTTTCAACAGTGGTTGATACCAGGTCAGTACATAACCATCACTGTTATTGATAATAGTTCGAATTTCCGAATCGGTTCTGTCATCGACAAACCCACGCTTCTTCAGCCTGGCAAGAAAAGGCTTGAAATCGGCCGCACCTTTATAATTTCCCTGATCGTCAAGATCAATCAGCGCCGAGAAAATCAGGTCGAGTTTGCGATACTGATCATCGCTATGATCATCCACTGAACACGTCGCAGCCGAAGTCGTGTCCACAAAAATTGCAACTCCGTGAGACGCAAGATTATTGCCTTGCGCGAGACCATCGTAGACACGGGTTTCGAGATCCTGGCGTGCCTGTGTTTCGCAAGATTTACGTTTTGGTCCAGCCTTGATGCCTTTACACCGTTGATCGATGCTCGCCTGGAAGGCGTCAACTAATGTACTGTGACAGTTACCTAGACCTCGCTCCTGTAGCCAACGCCAACTGGCTTGCTGAGCACCGGTATTGAGTCTCTCAAGCCTAACAAAGCGCTGGAACAGAAATGACGCCTTTCTTACATCGACGAAGCCGAGCATATCAAAGTACGCGCGAAAAAAAGCGGGGGTACAGGCTTCCGTGCGCCCGCCTTTTTCAAATCCCGATAACAACTGACTCTGCATTTCACTACCGGATTTCGAACAATAGTATTGCGACAGATTCAATAAGGCATCGAATACACCCACATAGTAGTCAAACTCCCTAAAATACGGGTCAAGAAAGGCAGCAAAATGACCAAGAAAACTTCCAGTCAATGGTACATAACGATCGGAACGAAACAAGACGCGATCGGAAAACTTGTTTTCATTGAGACGTGCAACACGCAATTTCAACGAATCTTCACCGAGCTTGTCTGCGACTTTTTCCAACATGCAGATAACACGCTGGCGTTGTTTCATCACGATATCTGACGAGATGCGATGTGTTGAATTCATGAGGTAGCCGGGACAGTTGCCAAAAATAGGCGATCTGTCCGGCTCGATATTGACACGGAATCCCCGGTACATGGACTCAAGCACGGCACTTTCAAAGGCGAGACAGTATGCGGTCAGCGAATGCACATCATTATCCAGCGCTATACGACAGGCATTCATCAATCCGGTGTTGCTCAATGTTTGGAACAGGGCGTCAAAATCAATTTCACCAAAGCTGGCGCCTGTACTCTCCAGCTTGGCCAATGTCGCTTCCACTGCGCTTTGGGTATTGGCTGACCAGTCACCGCGACGATAGAGATTAAATAACTCCTGATCTCCCGCAGACGCCGTCGTCCCTACCATATATTGAGCCAGCCCGATCAGACCATCAGAGACTATTCCCGCATGTTCGTTACTTTGGCGTTGGTTTTCCTCACCACGCAGATTGGAATGCTCCATATAAATATAGTTATAGCGCCGTCCTTCCTGTTCGTAACGGCTGCGCGTATCGACATCATATTGCCAGGGCTCGGCAATCGCGCTGGCAAGGCCTAGCGGTTTGTTATCGAATGAACCGCCATCTTTGAAGCTTCCGCTGCGCACCTGCATATGCGCGGCTGGACAACGTGGATCATCGACACCAGATGAGCTGGCATTTTCATCCGGCAAACAGTAGTCGAGATGAATCGCGGAAAAGGCGCCGGGCACAGAGCTGGAGGCCTTTGCAAATTCAACAATGGTTTCGACTGGAATATTGTGTCCATCGCGCGTCCTTACACCTACCGGATATACCACGCGCCCTATCAAGGGATGTGTTGTATTTTTGGTATTCGATAGAAATACGGCGCGTGACTTGCCCTTTTCACGCAGCGTCTTTAGCCGAAAACTAACGGCAACGCGGGAGACACTGAGCGAAATACCTTTTAGCTCGACTTTATCCGGATTGACCCTGGTCATGACAAATGCCAGGGGCACTTCACAGCCATCCTGCCAGATATCCTTATCCATATGCGTCTGCAGGAGTTCAAGAACGCGATTCAGAAATTTCCGCGACAGCAGAAATTCGTCTTCCTCATATTGATCATTCTCTGGCATCAACTCCCTGATACCGGTTTTCAACCATAACGCTTCAAATAGATTCTGCTTGTCGACATTCGAAAGTACGCCAGGCAATGCAGCCAGTTTACTCTCGTCCATACACCACACCATGGCACTGAACAAAGCATTTACACTCCCGGCGGACGTGCCCGACACACCTTTTAACTCGGGATAATTACGATTTTGGAAACCTTGCTGCTTTATCTTCTTCAATATATTGATGAGCGCCCAGTTGTATCCGGCTTCATAGGCACCGAGACTGATCGCGCCACTGATAGCGAGCGCTATGGGCACTTCTTGCTGGGAACTGGTATCGGCGTCAGCGCTGAGACTCGATGTTGAAATGAGAAAACAGGCAAAAAGCATACATAGCAGGCCACACTTTCTAAATCTACTATTCAATGTCATAACATCCCTTTTAAGTTGATCGTCGCGCTCCCCGTGACGGTTGTAAAAGCCATGCGCAGTCGTTACCGTACTTTTTCCCTGAATTATAACGTCGTTTCTAAGCGACACTCCAGAGCAGATATGTCTAGTGAGCCATGAGGATGGCGAGTATTGAATGAGAAATAACATTTGAGAAACGAAACAAATTCAGACATTATTTGAATTTTTTGGAAGAAAAGATGTTCTGGCTGATTACAATTGCCCTGTCCGCATGGACGCTCAATATCAGCGGCCATATTAGCAGCGGTGCCTGGGATGCGTTCATACTGATGTGCTGGATTACCTGGCCACTGCTGCTTTGCACCTTGCTCATCACGCTTAAGCACCGGGGACAACAGACGCCTTTCTGGCGCTTACAATATTTCAGCGACTACTTGTTGACGGGAGCACTGATTCCGCAAATCGTAGGCGTCATACTTTTTAATATCACCTTACAGGAAAATATCGAGAATGACTCCCGGTCATTTTCTGAGAATTTACTATTCGTGGGCTACTACACCGTTAAGCTATGGCTGGCAACGGCGTTAAGCGTCGTCGTATTCTATTTTGCTGCAAAGTTGCGTACCAAGAAGCCTCGCATCGACAAAGATATCGTCTGACACAGCCTAATTTCCGCCATTTCACACTCCTGATGCCGTAATTTGTAAATATTTGTTAAATACGATGCTTTTTTAACGACTGAACACACCCTCTAGTATATATCTATTGGCGTTTAACGCTGTGGTCTCGCCGATATGACTTTCTGGCTTGAACATAACTTGTAAACCTATAACAACACTCCAACTTATGGTTTTTGTGGGGACATACACAATAATACTTATTTGCTTGCATCTGTAACCGCAGGATCGGGCACTTTCTATTTCATCATAAAAGGAGCTTGTGCATGAAACCCACCCCCTTTCCAGTTGGCGATAGTTACAACGATTTCTCAAATAAACATCGCAGTGTAATTTTTTTTGCCATGCTTATACTTGCCTTACTTGGCTGTAATAATCAACAGACTGGAACCGAAGGCCCACAATACGCCAACGAAGCCCTCAAAAGCGAAATCCTTACTTATCGATTTGCGATTCACCCCTTACACAATCCCAAAAAGCTAACCGAATCCTATCAACCGCTCATCGACTATCTAAATGAACATGTAAAGACCGTACGTTTTCAGGTCGAAGCATCCCGTGATTATCAGGCCTATGAAGCGAAGTTCCGCAATAAGGAAGCAGAGTTTTTGCTGCCTAATCCGTGGCAAACATTAGAGGCTATGAAAGTTGGCTACTCCGTTATGGCCATGGCAGGTGACGCCGAGGACTTTAAAGGTATTTACATCGTACGTAAGGATGGAAATATTCATCAACCTCGCGACCTCAAGGGCAAAGCCGTCAGTTATCCCTCACCTACAGCATTAGCAGCGTGCATCATGCCGCAGCAATTTCTTCACGACAACGGACTCAACGCCACCCGAGATGTCATTAATCATTATGTCGGCTCGCAAGAGTCATCCATCATGAATGTCTATTTGAAAGAGACTGCCGCGGGCGCCACCTGGCCACCACCCTGGCGAGCGTTTCAAAAAGATCACCCAGAAGAAGCTGCGCAATTACAGGTCATATGGGAAACACCACCACTCATCAATAACTCTGTAATGGCGCGCAACGATATACCTTCGGAAATTCGCATGCGGGTAAGAGAGTTGCTGACCTCCCTGGAAAAAACAGATGAAGGGCTACGCATCCTTAAGGGGATGGAAACTGCACGTTTTCATGCCGCCAACGATGACAGCTACGACAAGGTCCGACAGTTTGTTGAAAGTTTTGAAAAGAACGTCAGACTCGTAGAGGAAAAAATCTAATGTGGCATGCTATACAAAAGGCACTAGCAGGAAATCTGCGGCGAAGACTACTTTTCAGCGTTGCCGCGATACATGCGGTTATGATGAGTCTTTTTATCTGGGATTTAACTGTACGACAGCAGGAAATGATACTAAGCCAGCAAACACGTCTGGCGTCAGCATTGTCACAAAGCGTGGCGACTTCGGTAGCCATATGGGTACAGGCGCGGGACTTTGCCGGCATACAAGAAATTGTTGATGCCCAGAAGCGTTATCCCGAACTGAAATTCGCCATGGTGACCGGGCTGGATGGCGAAGTCTTTGCGCACACAGATCCAACGCGCCGCGGACAGGCGGTTCTTGATCTCCCACTGAATCCTACTAAGGCGATACTCAGTCGCAGCCGTGATCTGGTTGATATCGCAACGCCCGCCATTCTGGCAGATCAGCAAGTTGGCTGGGTACGCATTGGCATTGGCCAGGAGATCACCGACGCCGAACTCAACGCGATCATTCGCGACGGTCTTTACTATACCCTGGCGGCTATTTTGATAGGGTCTTTATTAGCGGCATTAATGGCAAAAAAAATGACCAACCGCCTATACGCTATTCAAACAACGGCAGACGCAGTGCACGAGGGTAAGGCGGACAAGCGTGCCGCAGTGGAGGGTGACGACGAGGCGGCAACATTGGCCCGGCAATTCAATCGCATGCTCGATCGTCTGTCAGAACGTGAGCATCAACTACTTAACTCCCATGAGGCTCTATCACAAAAGGAAAACAGTCTTGCAGAAGCACAGCGCATCGCAAAACTTGGGGACTGGGAAATGCGCTATCCAAGTCGCACCTTGTTCTGGTCGGATCAAGCACTACGTATCATCGAAATCAAACGCGAAAACAAACAATCCATTAGCTATGACAAATTTCTCGAAATCGTTCATCCAGATGAACGAGACTATGTCCGAGAAGTCTATGCACGCTCCATAAGCAATAAGGCGGTGTTCAATATTGATCATCGTCTGCTTATGCCTGACGGACGCATAAAGTATGTACATCAGTATTGCGAAACCTATTACGATGATGAAGGTTTACCTTTACGCTCGGTGGGCACGATACAAGACATCACCGAACGCCGACTGGTCGAAATTGAACTTGAACAACACCGCTATCATCTCGAAAAACTGGTTGAAGAACGAACGAATGATATCGCAACCAAGAATCGTCTTTTTGAAGCCATTAGTCGCATGCAGGCGCAATTCATACGTGAGCCCAACCCTGCTGAACTGTTTAGACAGATAGTCAAAGAGTTTGTTGAACTAACCGATAGCGACCTGGGATTCATTGGCGATGTCCAACAGGATTATGAACATCGCGAATTCCTTCAGGATTACGCCTTTTACAATATTCCGCAAGATGAGAACACATTGGCATTCTTTGAAAAACATCGCAGCACAGGATTTATGTTTCGTCGCGATGCCGGAGATAATTTATTTAACCATGTGATAAAACATCGGGAACCTGTTATCTCCAATGACATTGCCAATGACCCACGTCAGGGTGGCACACCAACAGGCCACCCTGTGCTGAATAATTTTCTTGGCATACCTGTCTGGTATGGCGAGAAAATGGTCGGCGAAATCGGGCTTGCCAATCGTGTGCATGGTTATGACGAGACCATGCTAATAACCTTGCAACCGGTAATTGAGGCAGTTGGCCGCATTATTGTCGCGCGTTGGGACCAGCTCGCAAAAGAACAGGCGGAACAAGCATTAGTCGAGGCAAAGAATATTGCCGAATCTGCCAGTGAAGCAAAGAGCAATTTTCTCGCAAACATGAGTCACGAGCTGCGCACTCCATTGAATGCCATTCTAGGCATGCTTTACCTGGCGCTGCGTAACGAACTTCCCCCCAATCTGCGCAATCAGCTTGGTAAAGCACGCACCTCAGCGCATTCACTGTTAAGTATTATTAATGACATATTAGATCTATCGAAAATAGAAGCCGGAAAACTCGATATCGAGCGTATTGAATTCGGCCTGGATCATGTGCTGGAGCGGGTAACCGACATCATCGCGCCGCAAGCAACGGAGAAGGAGATTGAGTTTCTTATTCGATACGATACGCATATTCCGCCGACACTTATTGGCGATCCACTCCGTATTGGGCAGGTCTTAATCAATTTGTGTAGCAACGCGGTTAAGTTTACAGAGAAGGGACAGGTCACCCTGTATTTTCACGCCGACAGTGCCGATGAATCTCAGTTGACGCTACGCGCATGCGTGGAGGACAGCGGAATCGGAATGTCTAAAGAACTGCAATCACGTCTGTTTACAAAATTTACGCAGGCGGACCAGTCAAGCACGCGTCGATTTGGTGGAACCGGACTGGGTCTGGCCATTAGCAAAAGTCTTGTTGAAATGATGAACGGGCGTATTTGGGTTGAACGCTCAGAGACTAATCATGGCACAACGTTTTGTTTCATGATGCCTCTGGGTATTGCGCCACAGGCACAAAACAGCCATCGTCAGGCCGTTGCCAACCAGGCAGGTCCTCTGCTCAAAGACATGCGTGCGCTAGTCGTCGATGATAATGAAGTCTCAAGCGAGATCCTCGCTGAAATGTTACGTGAGTTTAAGATGGAAATTGATATTGAGCGGAGTGGCGCGGCAACTCTGGCGCGTCTGGAAACTCAGCAACCCTATGATTTGGTCTTGCTTGACTGGCACATGCCCGGCATGAACGGAGACGAGGTCATGAACAAATTTCGTCGGCAAAATCCAGGCGGCAAGATTCCCAAGTTTATCATGGTGACAGCGTATGGTAGAGAAGACGTCTTACTCGGGGCCGAACGCGCCGGTGCTAACGGCTTTCTGGTCAAACCTGTCTCTCCGTCGTCTTTACTCGACGCGACATTGACGGCGCTAGGGCGTGAACGAGTCTGGGAAAACCATGACAAGTCGTATACGACCCGCCGCATACAACGCAGTCATGACTTCGCTGGAATCAAACTATTACTGGTAGAAGATAACGAAATAAATCGTGAATTCGCCGGCGAACTTTTGCGTAGCGAAAACATTGAGGTTGACGAGGCGCGGGACGGAAAAGAAGCAGTTCGCATGATACAGGAGCGAAACTATGACTGCGTTTTAATGGACATACAAATGCCCGTCATGGACGGTATGACGGCCACACGTCAGATACGCGCTTTGGGTCAGACGCCTAACTTTTCACATCTCGCGCAACTTCCGATTATTGCCATGACGGCCTTGGCGATGCTGAATGATGCTGAACGCAGTTTCGATGCCGGCATGAATGACTATGTCACTAAGCCCGTTGAACCGGAAAGACTGATGGACGTTCTTGCAAAGTGGCTACCTCGCAACAATAAAACCAACGCGAAACGGGTCGACGTACCTCATGATAACAACATCTCTCAAGATCTGCTCGCCCTCAAACACCTTGATGCTATCGGAGGCGTACACCGCATAGGTGGAAAAAGCGATGCTTACAGACGGCAGTTGCTACGCTTTCGCGAGCGCTATGTGAATGCGGTAACAGAGTTGCGTCGACTCATTGAAGAAGAAGGCGCACAGGAGGCCGAGCTGTATTGTCATGCACTTAAAGGTGTTTCGGGAAACATAGGCGCGACGCGACTACACCAGGTGCTAAGTGAAGCTGACGCGCTATTGAAGCGACTGCGCGTACCTGACGAGAACTTGTTGAACAATCTTGAACAGCGATTTCAGGAAGTGATAGCTGATATTGACTCTCTTTCACCATCCCCTGAACCTACTATGGCCATACAGGCATTGAAGCCCGATGAAATCCAGGACTTATTGCGAGAACTGAGTTTTGTATTGTCCAATGATTTGGGCGCTGTGGAAAACCTGCTTTCACGTCTACGTTCTGGCATCGATCATGCGCAATGGACAACTGCGGTAAACGAGATCGCGCAACTCATAGACACCTTTGATCTGGATGAAGCAGAAACACTCATAACGAATTTTCAACACCAACTCAATGCGCAAGCGGAGGAGTACGCGTAATGAAGCATCGTTTTCATCGTCCAAACATTCTAATTATTGATGACGTAGCTGAAAACATACATTCACTGATGGGCGTGCTACGGGATGAGTACACGATTACCGCAGCGACCTCTGGCGAAAAAGGCCTGGAAATGGCCCGTCGAAAACCACACCCTGATTTGATATTGCTAGATATCAAAATGCCACACATGGACGGCTATAGCGTTCTCGATCAGTTGCAGAATAATGAAGAGACGACAGACATTCCCGTCGTCTTTGTCACTGCCTTAAGTGAAAACGAAGATGTTGCGCGAGGCCTTAAACTCGGCGTCGTCGACTATATCATCAAGCCGGTGGAGCCTGATATTCTACGACTACGCGTCAGGACACAGCTAAATTTGCGTGATGTTCAACGTCAACTCACCCATCAACAGGCTCGATTGCCGGACAAACACACGAATCTACCCAAAGTATTGTTGGTAGACGACGTTCCGGAAAACCTGCACGAACTTATCGAAGCGCTTAAAGCTGATTACCAGATCCAGGTTGCGGGTAATGGCGCCAAGGCTTTGGAGATCGTCAATTCCGACTCACCGCCGGACATTGTTCTGCTCGATGTCGTCATGCCAGGCATGGATGGATATGAAGTTTGTAGACGAATTAAATCAAGCACATTAGGTAACGCTATCCCTGTCATCTTTATTTCTGTCGCCAACGCCCTCGAACACAAGATTTCCGGGTTCAGAATAGGTGCCGCCGACTACATTACCAAACCCTATGACATTGATGAAGTACGTGCCCGAGTACGTACCCATCTTGAACTCGCTCAACTACGCTACTACCTTGAATCGCAAGTGGCGCAGCGCACAGAACAGTTACGTCGCGAGGAAGAGAAATATCGCACAGTTGCCAACTTTACGCATGATTGGGAATACTGGGTCGGGCCCGGCGGCGAAATGCGCTATGTTTCACCATCCTGCGAACGCTTGACCGGATATACAGCGAACGAATTTGTCGAGAACCCGAATTTGATTTACCAAATCATGCATTCTGATGACCGGCAGAAGTTTTTACAAACGAGCAATAAATCACAGTATTGTCCGGTTGGCAGTGGCTTCGACTTTCGCATTACCACGAAAAGCGGTGAACAACGCTGGTTAGAACATAATTGCCTGACTGTTTATAACGAGGATGGTGAATATCTCGGTTGCAGAGCCAGTAATCGTGACGTTACTCTGCGTAAGCTCGCCGAAGCAGAAATACTCAAACTGAATTCCCAACTGGAAGAGCGCGTAAGAGAACGAACGCTGGAGTTGGAAGATGCGAACAACAGTCTTGCCAGCGCGCGTGATTCGGCGGAAGCGGCATCTCATGCCAAGGGCGTGTTTCTCGCCAATATGAGTCATGAAATTCGCACGCCATTAAATGCCATACTCGGCCTGTCACGTTTAGGTACAAAACCTGAAAACGAACTCGATGACAAACAACTATTTGGCCAAATTCAGGACGCCGGCAATCACTTGCTCGCCATCATTAACGATATTCTCGACTTCTCCAAGATCGAGGCTGGAAAATTGAAGATTGAGCTTGCGCCATTTTCTCTACAGCAGACTATCGAAAATATCCGCGCTGTAGTAGACCGTGACGCAAAGGAGAAGGGCCTTGATTTTACCATTGCGATAGATGAGCACGTTTCACCCTGGGTAATAGGCGACAAATTACGCGTTTCTCAGATCGTGCTTAACCTAGTCAGCAATGCCATTAAATTTACGCCGCGCGGAAAGGTGACATTAGACGTATCTCGCGATGGTGAAAACATCGTGTTCAAGGTCAGCGATACCGGCATTGGCATCGGCGCAGAAATGCTCAGCCGCCTGTTTCAAGCCTTCGAACAGGAGGAGGGTTTAACCACTCGACAATACGGTGGCACAGGACTGGGCCTGGCAATTAGTAAAAACCTGGCGGAGTTGATGCGTGGAAATATAGACGTCAACAGCACAGAGAATGTGGGAAGCACTTTTCGCGTGAGTCTGCCGTTGTCTGTAACTGACGCGCCTGCGCAGATTTCTCAACCCAGGACAGGCTCGAAGCGACTTGCCGGTTTAAAGATTTTAGCTGTTGAAGACATTGCCGTTAATCGCTTTCTTCTCAAAGAGATTTTGCAGAATGAAGGTGCCCGAATAGTCGAAGCCGAAAACGGTGTAGAGGCCATCAAGTTGTTTGTTCAAGGCGAGGCGGAAGACATTGATATTGTGTTGATGGATATTCAGATGCCCGAATTGGATGGCTTCGAATGTACCCGCCAAATTTTGCGCATAAAACCGGAACAAACCATTATCGGACTAACCGCCTATGCACTACCAGAGGAAAAACGCCGATGCGTAGAAGCCGGCATGGTCGATCGGGTAAGCAAGCCATACCAGATCGAAGAAATCATTAGTGCCATACTCACGCATACCGCGACCGTCGCCGCGTAAAGTGGAAGCCATGGCATACTTGCGAATACAGGCGCGCCACCCCAGAGTATGCTCACGACGATGATAGTAAGATAGAAAACTGCGCGATTCATAGCATCCTCCTCGGCGAGGTTACCTTGAAAAAAATTATAGGGTAACAATACTGCCTGGCAGCAAGATGATCAGTGTGAAAGCTCACACCTTGACGCTATTTTTTCTGTTGCAGAAACCGCATCATCCACTGCGCCATGCGCAGGGAATCGGTATCCTTTGACAGCGAGTCGACGCCATGCTCAAACACTGACTCACCCAGTTTGGCGCGACGATGATTCATCATCGTTTCTGAATAAGACTTACTGAATTCCGGATGCCCCTGAAAAGTCAGTATGTGCTCACCGATTTGAAAGGCCGCATTTTCACAGAATTCACTACGCAATATTGGCTCAGCATCGGGAGGAAGACGCATCACCTGGTCCTGGTGGCTGGCAACGATAGACACACTCTCCAACGGAGGTTGCTGCCAGGCTTTGTGATCGACTACTTCGTAAGACTGTACGCCTACGCCCCAGCCTTTGGGTGATTTTTTCGTCTCACCTCCCAGGGCCTGGGCAATCAATTGATGGCCGAAGCAAATGCCCACTAACGGCTTCTTGTGTTCATGCAGGCGAATCAGAAAATCCGAAAACACCCGTATCCATTCCTCGTCGTCATAGACGCTGGCCTTGCTGCCGGTGATGACATAGGCATCACACTCGTCGATCTGCACCGGGTATTCGCCATGCTCAACATCATAAGTCTTGAACAAAACCGCAGGTGCGGCCGTGGACAATAGCGTTTTGAACATTTCAGGATAGTTTTCATATTGGTCGCGATACTGATCCAGTATGGAATCGCACTGCAAGATACCGATTTTCATATACGCCTATTCCTGTTGCCGTCGAATTGTTCCATTATAAGGTGGCTCACTACAGGAACACAGTGAATTGGTCGTTATGGTTTGGTCGGCAAAGGAGTAGACCGTCAGTCTGTTTTTGCCGCACACCGGTTCAAAACGTCAGCACGCAGGATGACAGGATGCCTATGAACGCCAGAGAGATCAAAACCGTTGCCCAGGCCAAGCAAATCGTTGAGCAACGTCAGCTAGCACACGTCAAGGTAGGCGTATTCGACGCCGACGGCATTTTACGCGGCAAGTATATGTCGAAGGAAAAATTCTTCTCCGCCCTGGATAAGGGTTTTGGTTTTTGCGACGTGGTCCTGGGTTGGGATTCAAAAGACCAGCTCTATGACAACGTCAACTATACCGGCTGGCACACCGGTTATCCCGATGCGCCGACACGCATCCTGCCCGACACCTGCCGCGATTTACCCTACGAAGAAAACGGCCTGTTCTTTCTGGCCGAGTTCGCGGATAAAGCCGAGCCTATTTGCCCGCGTGGCACCTTGAGACGCGTTATCGAACGCGCAGCCGATATGGGTATCAAGGCCTACTCTGCCTTTGAATATGAATTCTTCGTCTTTCAGGAAACCCGCGAAAGCATACGCGAAAAACACTATCGCAATCTCACGCCACTGGCGCCGGGATTTTTTGGCTATTCCGTGCTACGCAATTCGGTAGACGTGGAAATCTATCAGGAGATACTCGACCTCGGTGAGGCAATGGACTTCGGCATTGAGGGCTTACACGAGGAAACCGGTCCAGGTGTCATGGAAGCGGCGATACAAGTCGACAGCGCGCTCAATTCTGCCGACAAAGCATCTCTGTTTAAAACCTTCGCCAAAGTCGCCTGCCAACGCAAAAACCTGATGGCAACCTTCATGGCCAAGTGGTCGCCGGACTGGCCCGGTCAATCGGGTCACATCCATATTTCGTTACAGGACAAGAAAGGCGCATCGCTTTTCTATGACGCGAAGGACAAACATGGCATGAGCGAAACCATGCGACACTTCGTAGGCGGACAACAACAGTTAATGCCCGAGTTACTGGCCATGGTCGCGCCAACCGTCAATTCCTACTCGCGCCTGATACCCGGCTTCTGGGCACCGACACATAGCACCTGGGGAGTGGAAAACCGCACCTGCGCGCTGCGCGTGATTCCTGGTAGTGAAACATCTCAGCGCGTGGAGTATCGCGTCGCCGCTGCCGATGCCAATCCGTATATCATTTTATCGGCGGCCCTGGCCTCGGGATTGTATGGCATCGAACGTCGCATCGAGCCGCAAGCCATGGTCGAAGGCAATGCCTACGATCAACACTTTGACGACAAGTTGCGACTACCCGCCAATCTGTGGGAGTCAGCACAAAGACTCAAGGCATCTGAGATGGCGCGGGAATGGTTTGGCGACGCCTTTGTGGAACACTTCGCCGCCAGTCGCGAATGGGAGGAACGGGAGTTCCGCCGCGCAATTACCGATTGGGAACTGGATCGTTACTTCGAGATAATTTAATGACTACTGCAAAAACCTTTTCCGTTATTTCGCCGATTGATGGTTCAGTTTATCTGGAACGTCCTTACGCCAGTAGCACCGACATCGACAAAACATTTGCGCAGGCAAATACCGCGTTTTCCCACTGGCGCGAAACGCCCTTGGCCAAACGCATCGAGATTTGTACCGCGCTCGTGGATTACTTTCAGGCCAACCAGGATTCCATAGCCAAATCGATTACCTGGCAAATGGGTAGGCCGATTGCCTATTCTGCGGGTGAAGCCCGTGGCACTGCGGACCGGGCAAAGGTAATGACTGAAATCGCCGCACGCAAATTACAAAATGTCGACGTCCCGGCCCAGGAAGGGTTTAAGCGTTACATGCAGCGCGTTCCCCTCGGCGTGGTGTTTTCCATGACACCGTGGAATTATCCGTTTCTTACTGCGGTAAACGTGGTGGTTCCGGCAATATTGGCGGGCAATGTCGTGGTGATGAAGGCCTCAGCACAAACACCACAAACCGCAGAAATCTTTGCCGATGCATTTAATGCCGCTAAATTACCGCAACACGTGTTTCAGTTTTTACACCTGGATCACGCAGCAACCGAATCGATTTTGAAAAAGGCGCCGATTAACTACGTTGGCTTTACCGGTTCTGTCTCTGGCGGTGCGGCGGTTGAACGTGCACTCGCAGGTCGTTTTATCGGCCTGGGACTGGAACTCGGTGGCAAAGATCCCGCCTATGTGCGTGCCGACGCGCCGGTAGAACAGACGGTGGTCAATCTGGTCGATGGCGCGTTTTTCAATTCCGGACAGTCCTGTTGCGGTATCGAACGCATATACGTGCAACGCGCCATATTTAAAGACTTCGTCGATGCCTTTGTCGCCGAGGTAAACAAATACAAACTCGATGATCCCAGCAAGCCAGACACCACGCTTGGTCCGATGGTACGCGCCTCTGCGGCAGAACACGTGCGTAAACAAATCGACGATGCACTGGCCAAAGGCGCGAAGGCATTGATAGACGAAAAACATTTTCCGAAATCGGGCAAGGGCACGCCTTATCTTGCGCCGCAGGTATTGATCGACGTGGATCATTCCATGGACGTAATGCGCGAGGAAAGCTTCGGCCCGGTGATCGGTATCATGCCCGTCGACAACGACGAACAGGCCGTAGAATTAATGAACGACAGCCACTACGGATTGACGGCCTCGATATGGACGCAAGACATGGACGTCGCTGAACGTCTCGGACAACAGTTGGAGACTGGCACCGTATTCATGAATCGCTGTGACTATCTCGATCCCTATCTTTGCTGGAATGGCGTGAAAGACACCGGACGCGGCGGCACGCTTTCAGAGATTGGTTTCGAACACCTGACACGTCCCAAATCGTTTCACCTCAAGCGCTGAAAGGAAAAGCTATGAGCGGCCAATTTATTGCCAACTGGAATTATCCCACCACCATACGTTTCGGTGTTGGACGCATTAACGATCTGGCCAAGGAAGTGGGCAAACTCGGCATGAGTCGACCACTACTGGTAACGGATAAAGGTCTGGTCGCGCTACCGGTTTACGCACGGGTGAAAAAAATACTCGACGATAATGGCATTCAGTACGAGGAATTTTCCGACATCAAACCCAATCCTACGGGTAGCAATGTGGATGAAGGCGTGCGTTGTCTACGCCAATCCAGTTGTGACGGCGTGATTGCCTTTGGTGGTGGCAGTGCGATGGATGCAGCCAAAGCGATCGCCTTAATGGCAGGACAGACACGCGCGCTATGGGACTTCGAAGACGTTGGCGATAACTGGACGCGTGTGATCGAGAACGGCATGGTACCGTGTATCGCCATTCCTACCACAGCAGGTACAGGCTCTGAAGTCGGAAGGGCATCAGTGATTACCGAAGAATCACAACACCGCAAGGTTATTATTTTTCATCCACGCATGTTGCCACCAGTCGTGATTGCCGATCCAGAACTCACCTGCGCCTTGCCTGCGGCGATTACTGCGGCCACAGGCATGGACGCCTTATCGCACAATCTTGAGGCCTTGTGTTCACCTGGTTTTCATCCTATGGCCGAAGGCATTGCTATCGAAGGCATACGTTTGATTAAGGAATATCTTCCCGCTGCATACAAAGACGGAAACGATATGACGGCGAGGGCAAATATGTTAGTGGCCTCAAGCATGGGTGCTACCGCGTTTCAAAAAGGTCTGGGCGCCATGCATGCGCTTGCGCATCCGCTTGGCGCCAATTACGACGCCCATCACGGCATGCTCAACGCGATCGTGATGCCCTATGTGCTCGAAGCCAACGCAAAGGCGATACAGGACAAAATGGCGCGTCTCGCCGCCTGTCTCGATTTACCGGGACGCGATACGAAAGCCGTGATTGACTGGGTGTTGTCTTTGCGTAAGACCTTAGGTATACCGCACACGCTTGCAGCAATCGGTATAGATGATAGCAAGGCTAGCTATATTGCACAGGAAGCGGAGAAAGATCCTTCGGCAGGAGGTAACCCGATTTCGTTTTCAGTGAACGAATACGAAACTCTACTGCGAAAGGCGATCAACGGCTAACCGTTCTGAACTCTCGGTGCAGGTTGGCTAAGCTTGTCTAGCTCAGCAAGTATGTCGTCTGGTTCCATACGTTTGGTGTAATCCGCGTTGACAAAGGTAGACGCGATCGTACCGTTCTTGTCAACGATGAATGTCGCAGGCATGGGCAATAGCCAACTGTTTTCGCCATTTCTCTTCTCTAAGTCAAGCGAAACCTGAAGGAAGACTTCACGCAGGGACACTGGCAACTGAAACACCAGGCCAAATAGCTTTGCCGCCTCGTTGTTAAGATCGGTCATGACTAGATAGTCAAGATGATGGTCCTTGATATGCTTTTCTGTGAAAGTAAATAACTCTGGCGAGGCCGCGATCAACAGCGCTCCTCTAGCAGAAATCTCCTTGTGAACATCGCCCAGTGCTTTGAGTTCCAGATTACAGTAGGGACACCAGGTACCACGAAAAAAACTGATCACAAGATGTTTATCTCTGTTCAACTCGCGTAATTTTACTTTTCTCATATTGCCGTCAAAAAAGAAGGCATCGGGAAGGGTATCACCTCTTTTCAACGCCTTATCTTCAAGAAACATCATAAGCGTTTCTTTTTCGAAATCCGAGACTACTTTCGAAAGTTCCGGCGGATACTGGCTGGAAAGTCTGACTTTTAAGGCATCGAGCTTTTCTTGCAGTGACATCTACAAACCTACTATTTCTCACGTCTCGTAGATTTATCGGTCCGTCTCGCTAGCATAATAAGAAGACATTGTTAACATTTGTATCGCTACTACTTAGGAACTAGGCGCCCATAGCGCAAATCAGACAGTCACGTCCCCATAAATTTTCGGTCGCGCGCGCTTCATGAAAGACTTTCCCAACAAATACCTGGACTCAATTTTGAGCATTTTATTCAGTTAAAGTAAGCAAGATTCCTCCCCGATAACAAGGAAAGCCATGACTCATTATGTGGTAAGAAACAGTCCGAACAAATAGTCGGAGTCTGTCTTAAATTTGGTCATACAACCAGACAGGTATATGTGCAATGAAAGACTTTTGGAAAACAAATATAAAAATTGGAATAAGCACACTTTTAGCCGTGTTCTGTACCGCCTCGTGGAGCGCAGAAAAACCGCTTAATCTCGCCATACTTATGCCAGCGCCAGCCAAGATTATTCACAAGAACTGGCAACCGCTGGCTGATTACCTAAGCACGGCCTTAGGCAAAACGGTGCATATTTCGACACCCAGAAACCTGGAGCAAGCCAGAACCTCTCTGGGAGACGCAGACTTTGTCTACGCCAACGCCTATCTCTACGCAATACTTGCCGATGAGTTTCAAATTACACCCATAGCGCAGATGCGCAACACCGGCAATAGCGTCTTGAGTCGCGGCCGATTTCTGGTAAGAAACGACAGCAACATCACTAGCATAAAAGATCTCAAGGGCAAGAAGATTGCCCTGATCAGTCGCTTTGGTGCCGGCTCGTATCTGGCGCCACGCGCCAGTCTTGCGCGAGAGGGATTGGATATAGAAAAAGATGTCACTGTCGAATTTACCAACAACCTCAAAAAAGCGGCCTATATGGTCATGCTTGGCGAGGCTGACACCGCCGTCATGTGCGAAGTCAATTACGAGATTCTTTCGAAACGGATTGATACCGGCGATTTAAAATTTTTTGATACGACAGAGCAGTTTCCAGAAGCGATTATGTTTACACCGCACAAGCAGGACTCTGAAATCGCAAAACTCTTTAAGAAAGCCATACTCGCCGATAGTGCCCGTAAGAACGAGGCTTTACGATCGTTAAACGAAATGAAGATAGGTAATTTCATCGAATTTGATCCTGCCATTATGATTCAACTGAACAAACTCATTCGTCAGGCCGGGCTGACGAAAATCGACGGCACATAAAAAAGAATCACCGCCATGCTCATGCGCGTTCAACTCAACCTGCACACCAAGGTACTCGCCAGCCTGATTGCTTTGTTTGTAATTTCTCTCGCCAGTCTAGGCATAGTGTTACTACGCGACGCCAATCTACGCATGAATGAGTTTCGCTTGTTACAGGCAAACGCTCAGGCGCGAACTCTCGCAGGCAATGCTGAAGAACCTCTATTAGTAAGAGATTACCCGGCCTTGGAAAACCTGGTGAACGTAGCAAAGTCTGAACAACAATATGCTTATGCCGCTATTGTTCGCCCCGATGGATTAGTATTTAGCCATTCAGACATGAGTCTTGTTGGTAGTCATATTGCTACGGTGTCGAACAATGAAGGCGTCAGAGTTCTTGATATAGAAAAGAATCAGCGTAAATTGAAAGAAATTGTGTTTCCCCTGGATACCACCGGGCAACACATCGCCAATGCTCATCTCGCATATTACACCGACACAAGCTATAGCATATCTAACGAAACACAGAAGTATTTGGCCGAGATCATTATAGGCACGCTACTGGTGCTTTCGCTAGGCAGCTTGCTTATTACGCGACACTTTACCAATCACCTGGTCAAGCTGACGCAATTGGTAAATAGCAATGGTGTAGATATGCACCTGGTGCTAGACAACAAGATTCTCAACCGCGGCGACGAAGTGGGAGACCTGGCGCGTTCGTTCAAGGACATGTCGGACAAACTGGTTGATCGGTTACAGGAGCTGGAGATACAGATACGTGAAAGAGACAATGCCCGCGCCGCAAACGAAACCAAAAGCGCCTTTCTTGCCAATGTCAGTCACGAGTTAAGAACACCGCTAAATGCCATCATAGGCTATAGTGAAATTCTGATAGAAGATGCCGTGGATACCCATGCGCAACAGAATCTCAAAGACTTGGATCGGATTAAAAATTCCGCCAAATACCTCAATTCCTTGATCGACGACATGCTTGATTTGTCAAAAATTGAGGCTGGCAAACTGGAACTGACACCACATTTGATCGATGTTTCGTGGCTGGTAAAGGAAGTCGGCGCCTCGATAACGCCTCTAGTGGAAAAAAATCACAATGCCTTAACTATCAACATCGCCACGGGAACTGAAAAGGTATACGCGGATCCCTTGCGCCTGAAGCAGGTCTTGTTTAATTTGCTCAGCAACTCAGCGAAGTTTACCAAAGATGGCAATATACAAATCCATGTAGAGCCCGTTGCAAATAGTGTTCGATTCGCGGTTAGCGATACCGGTATAGGCATGAACGACGAACAGCTGAATAAAGTTTTCGACGCCTTTACTCAGGCCGACGCGAAGATCGCGCAAAAATACGGAGGAACCGGTCTGGGCCTGGCCATATCAAGACGACTGTGCGAAATGATGGGAGGCAGTCTCAACGCAACGAGCACGCCAGGATTGGGATCGACTTTTGTGGTTATGATGCCGGCAGTTGAGCCATCGCAACAACAGGCTACAGCTTAATAAAAAATCACACGTCACACGGTTACTTTCTCAATTGCTGTAGCGTGTCTTCCAACGATTTATTTCTAAGCCGCAGATAATCCAGCTTGTAACTGTCTCCCTGTTTCACAACCAATACCGCATCTCCTGAGGACACGGGGAGGATTTCTCTGTCGAATAAATAAATACGTCGATGTCCTTCGTCAATTTTTGCAATAACTTTTGCCTGCGCAATTTGCATCTGTATATGCGACCATTGTTTGTCTGATTGAATCAAGTCACCCACTACGGCTTGCGCAAACTTGGACCACAGCCACAACCAGTCTTCCCTACGCTTGCTACTTCGTTCAATAAAGGCACTCAAAAGCTCTCTTTCGTCGCCAACAGGCAGACCCGCTACGAGTTGAGCGAAATCGAGTGGCGGCGCATAGGTTCTGGGTAATATTCTGGCGGGTTTTTGTATCATTCGCGCACGCGGCGCTGCCGGTGTGGCTGCCGACGCAGGTGCCGCGTCTGATTCCGCCGTCGATCGCTGCCCAAACGATGCTATCTCTTCCATACGTTCTGGCATCGCTTCACTTTCAAGCGATAAGCCAGACGCTGCCATAGACGGCTCTGACATTTCTGATGCAGCCTCAAGCTCTATTGCCTTGGGCTTGTTTGAAACAGGCGCAGAAAGGCTTTTTTCAAGGGGAGCAGCTGGTGGCGCTTGCTTCACGTGCGCAGGAACTTCTGCTTTTGACTCAGCACCACCCGAGGAGTTGCGCTCAAACGGTGCCTGCACATCTGATGCTTGCCTTTTGTTAATTGGCGCACGTTCTTCCAGTGCGATCTCAGTTTCACCAAGACGTATCTCCTTAGGGGCCTCCCGTTGTAAAACCAATACAACACTGACGCTTAAAACAATGGTTGCCGCCAGCGATAAACTCGCTATACGACTTGAGGAAATTCGATGCGTATGCGCTAAGGGAGCCGTTGCCTCAGCTTTTTCGCGAGCGATTTGCATAATCGCCGCGTCCAGGTTTTTACCCGGTTCGGACTTGTTAGACGCATGATAGGCGTCGACAACAGCCTTTTCGCGGGTTTCAAATGTTTGCTCCTGGCTCATATCAATCTTCCAGTAACTGAGAAAGTTTGTTCACTGCATAACGGTAGCGACTTTTAATCGTATCCAGATTTTCGCCACACACCTGGGCAATTTCCTGCAAACTTAGCCCGGATTCCACTTTCAACAAAAAGACATCAAGCTGACGTGGCGGTAGCTGCTCCACGAGACGTTGAAAGGCCTTGCTCTCCTGCTTGTGCGCCAATTGGATATCGGGACTTTCAGTATCAACCATCTCACTAACATCTTCGACGCTGGCCAATCCGATCCGATTTTTGCGGTAGTAATCATATAGACGATTTCGGGCCACCGTATAAAACCAGGTTCGAAAACTGGCGTTTCCGGTATGCGTAAATTGGCCGTGAATAATACTTGTCCATATATCCTGGAACAGTTCATCCGTGTCATCTGTATTAGACAAACGATTGTTGAGATAACGGTATAAGGGTGAGCGATAGCGCTGGTAGAGCATCTCAAAGGCCTCCATATTGCGGCCTTCATGAAACGCCTTGATTAGCGCCTCGTCCGTCTCTTGGCCTGCCCTTATCAATATTCCTCCTGAACAATCGTTGGGCCGCCGAAGGACGGCCCAACAACTTCCATTAGCGGTTTATTCCACTCGTGCATGTCTTGACGGGACGTCAAGCGCCTGCGCAAGACTGATTAGCTGTATAAATTCGCCACGATGACCATTGTCATCACGACCCTTACCGCCACGGGCCAGCGCAGCAATATCTTCCCAGCCGAAATCCTGCAAATATTTTCCGCCACGCAGTTTTTGTCCAAAGGCTGCGACACTGGCACTAAACATAAGCCGATGCGAGGGTTCGGCACTGAGACTTTCCGTCATTACAGGTACAGTGATCAATTCGCTTTGATCCGCATCGGGTTGTTTAAAACGCAATTTCACAAACGCCAATTCCCTAAGTTCCGCTTCTTCGCGTAACCCAGCCTGTGGTTGATAACGTAACGCATCAATCAAGGTATGCGATTGTCCGGCCAGTTCAAGTTCATACAGCGCGGTCACCGTATGTCCCGCGCCAATATCACCCGCATCCACTTTGTCATTATTAAAATCCTCGCGTGCCAGTTTGCGATTAACATAACCAATCAAGCGATAACTGACTACTTTGGACGGATTAAACTCGATCTGTATTTTCACATCCTTGGCAATCGTCATTAACGATGCGCTTAGCTGCTGACCCAAAACCTTTTGTGCTTCTTTTAGGCTGTCGATATAACTGTAACTTCCATTTCCCTTATCCGCCAGTTGTTCCGCCAGATGATCGTTTAGATTTCCCTGACCGAAACCAAACGTCGATAAAGCAACGCCGGATTTGCGATTTTGTTCAACCATATCCATTAGCGCATTGAAGTTGACCGTACCAACATTAAAATCACCATCGGTGCACAACAATACCCGATTGATACCTCCTTTGACAAAAGCAGCGTTTGCTACCTCATACGCCAGCTTGATACCTGAGGCGCCATTAGTGGAACCACCAGCTTGTAGATTCTCCAGGGCTGAGAGTATCTTGTGCTTATCTGCACCTGAGGTAGGTTCCAATACCGTACCGGATGCCCCTGCATAGACGACGATACTGATACGATCCTGCTCACGCATACGTGACACCAATAAACGCAATGACTGTTTTAGCAGCGGCAGCTTGTTTTGGGCGTTCATCGAACCTGAGACATCAATCAGAAACACAAGATTTGCCGGTGGCAATTGTTCAAGCTTTTGCTCATACCCTTTCAGACCTATCTGCAACAGAACGGAATTTTTGTTCCAGGGTGTTTTCGCCAATTCCGTCGTAACGGAAAACGGCTGCTTACGCGAACGAGGCGTGGGATAGTCATAATCAAAGTAGTTGATCAGTTCCTCGATACGCACAGCATCCCCACGCGGAACCTGACCCTGGTTCAACATCCGTCGCACATTCGCGTAACTGCCGGTATCCACATCAATGGAAAAAGTTGAAACCGGCGCTTCTGCCACCAGACGTATCCCGTTATCTTCGAAGTGCTGATAATTCTCTCTGTCTACGGTGACTGGCGCCTGGTAGGGAATAGGATGATGCGGCTTGATCACCCGTTCACGTCGAAACATATCACCCGATTTTGTCGGCGTTTTCGGCATGCGCTCGGTTCGAGTCGTACTCGTTACGATTTCTTCCTGGTGAATAAGCTCCTTTGCAGGGAGGCCGCCAGCCATATCCATATGCGTGCTGTCCCAGTCTTTTTCCGGGGCAATCGCAGCCAGAGATTCATCTGGCGTTTTCTTCTCAGGGATCGCTCGCTGAGCCTCACTGTCGTGACTGATTTCCTGCTCCTGCGTCACCACTGGTGCCGCCAAACGCGCCCCAGTTTCGCTTACAGGGCTTTGTGTCGTACAGGCGCCGAGCGCGGCCCCTGCAACTAGACTGAACAAAATAGACGATGTACATAATTTCATAATATCTCTCCTTACTCTGCGTTATTCAGGAGAGGTAAACGCGCAAAGAGAGGTTTTGGGTTTAAATTGCGGAAATTTTTTTTGCCCCTAGAATCAGCAGGATAGTTACTACCCATAGATAGCTGGGATTTTTTCCGTCAAGAATGGGGGTTAATTCGTAACTCCACTCGACCTAAAAATCACGATATCCACCTCGATCTGCCTATACGCCTATGCAAGCATGAGTTGGAATGAATTTAAAGTATTTCGTCCCATACATCGTAATAGTACTGGACGCGGTAAATCCTATAGTGCAATCCATCACCCGAACGTTTTCATGGATTTTTACAATGGAATCATTTATTAAACAGCTCCCGGAGAATCGCAAACTCAACGTCATATACCGACTCGAAGCCGGTTGCCTCGGACCGAATGGGGCGGATCTGATTGATGACTTTTGCCAGCATGTTCAGAACGAGCTTAATAAGATGATTTCAGAATTTGTGAAATGGAATATAGAACCGCGAGACCAACGCAAGCTAGATGAATTGGAATTTAATATTGGTAATAAGCGCCTGAGTAGAGAACAAGCGAGCCAGATTTTTTCTCATTTTGGGAAAGAATTGAATCGCGTAGAAGAATCTTTTCTCGAACTGGTTTCACAGCTTATTAAGTCTTATACCATTTGATACCACTGGGTGATCCATACTCTCGAGTAATTTACCACTCACTATCGCAATATCAGCTTACATTAAACCACAGCCTGAACTGTGCCCCTTTCCCCAGAGCACTACTAACACTGACGTCACCGCCAAGAAGGTGCGCAAGTCTTTGGGTAATGGCAAGACCAAGCCCTGTGCCACCATAGCGCGATGCGATTGAGCTGTCAGCCTGTGTGAACTCGGCGAAAATTGTCGCCTGCTGTTCTGCAGACATTCCAATACCGTTGTCTCTGACAGTAAACACCAAACGATTCTTGTGTCCGTGCTGTTCGTCACCCACATTAATGACAATTTTTCCGTCATTGGTAAACTTGGCGGCGTTGCTGATCAGGTTGAGTAAACATTGCTTGAGTTTGACATAGTCAGAATGTATGGACGTGATTCGTGATTCGTTGACAATCTCCAGTTGGTTATGATTCTTCTCTGCTAAAGGTCTTGTGGATGCATCCACATCTTCCAGTAAATCTTTTAGAGACACGTCACTCATTTCCAGTTCGAGTTTTCCTGCTTCAATCTTCGACAAATCCAGAAGGTTGTTAATTAATCCTAAAAGGTGTACTGCCGAATGGTTAATGCGCTCCAGATCCACGACTGCATAATCAGGGTGTGATTCTCTGAGTTCCTCTTTTGCCAGTTCCGAATAGCCAATAATGGCATTCAATGGCGTTCTCAATTCGTGACTCATGCTGGCCAAAAAAGCGGACTTCGCTTTATTGGCAACCATAGCCTGATCTCGCGCCTCGATAAGTTCTGATTCCGTCTTTTTGCGTTTCTCCACCTCAGTTTCGAGATCCTGCCGAATTCTCAACTCACGATCACGCAACCTGATATAGGAAAAGTGCCCAATGGAAGTGACGACCATAACCGCCATCGCGAAGAAAACATAAACATAGATAAGGTTCGAAGTTTTTACGCTCCAATAACTAAACTCGACCGCGACATATGGCATATAAATCCATAGCAGCGCATAGAAGAAATAACGCCTGGACCACGGGATAAACGACAGTGCCGCAATCGCAACCAGATTCAAACTGATCGAATAATGTGAGGCGCCCCCCAACATGGCAATCATAGTCGTCAAGGCCAGGCCACTTGCCGCAGTCAACACCAGCGCTGCGCGTTCGATCGACCTCTGTGTACGGGCGCGTTTTACCCACGCCACTATCAGCAACGCGAGGGGAATAAATAACAAGCGTATCGCGAGGAAATGCCAAACCAGGTGAGGTGCGTGTACCCAGTCTAAGAGCCAGAACAATAAAAACAACGGCATCGCCACCCAAATCGCCATGGTTCGAGTGATATTGCGTAGCTCTTCCAGTTTTTCGCTTTGAATGTCCACCAGTGACTTGAATTCGTTACTTTTTCCCGTACCTGTATCGACATCCAGCGGAGATATTTTGAGCTTTTATCAATCTTCCGTTAATTGCTTGTTTTTGTTTAACATAGAGCGCCCATTTTACGCGCGTGTTCGATAAGCATTTCGCGGGAGTTTTGCGCATACCCCTTTTGTTGACAATGTTGTTGCCAGCACTCGAACAGGTGGGCTAGCTGTGGCTCGCTACCGTGGCAACCCAGTACATGCAGGACATGGTCTCCGACCTTCCACGGCCCCTCACCTTTAATCTCCCCGCGGATCACATGCGCAGCGAACTCGATCCCCTGCTCTTGAGCGACCACGTCCCAGTACAGTTCGAAATACAATATGCCTTCCGGGTGGGGATAAAGCGCGGCTGCAACCCGCTTATCTCCATTGGGCGAACGTATCGTCAGGGGCGCGGTGACGGTAAACAGCTTGGCCATAAAGTCTTTTCATCGATATCAAAAACGACAGCATAACATGTACTGCATCTACACAGAATTAGAGCCAATGTAAGTCGGTGTAGATTTCTATCATTAAGTGGATTCGCGCATTGCCAGCAGTCACTGGTCACATTTAAAACTTCTTCTACATACACTCAGTTTTCACAATGGTATAAACCAGTATCATGCGCTGTTTTCGATATAAGCATTTATTTGAATTCCTTTTCGAAGGCATAGATTCAATCATGCAAAAGAATGCACAATTAGAACGCCTATAGTGTTTTTTTCTAACAAGGCTTACCGCATTTTTTGCGTTTTCGATGAGACACTTTTCAATAATTATTTTAAAGTCGTGTTATTTCGTATAGCGCTTCTCACATTCAATACAACACCCCCCCAGACCCTTTGATCGCATCGGCAAGTTCGGGTAATAATTCCCCAGCTGGATGAAGTGACTCAAATTGAATTCTGTCTAACAAGACTTCGTTTGTTTTGAGATCTACTTCGACGTCTCTTGAAGAGTTTTCATATATGTTAACTAAGCAAGTCGTACCAGCACTCATTACATGAGTCTTATAAATTAAACGATAGAGAGAGTTGTTATGAAGAAGCTTTATTCATCAGCAGTATTGATCTTGAGTATGTTTGTGGCACCAGCGGCGTTTGCAGACAAGAGTGGTGGACACACAGAATGTTCTGACGAAGCGAAATGGGCGATTGATGCCGAATTCGGTGCTGGCTCAGGAGATCTTACACGTTGTCTTTCTAAAAAGAGCCATGTGAAAGTCGTTTATCAAATCAACACGAAATGTAAAGATGCTACTTGTACCGCTCCTTATGCGGTAGGCAACATCGGTAACGCAATCAAGGATTACGAAAACCTACACGGAATGGTTCGTGGTCGCGATTACGAACTTGTTGCTGTTATCCACAGCGCTGGTTGGTCTTTGGTTCTAGACGATCCAGCTAAAAATCCTTTCCGCAATGCAGTTGCGGGCTTGCTGGATAAAGGCGTAAAAGTTCTGTTTTGTCAGAATACTGCTCGCTCCAAGCACATCGGTCTTTATGACATGATTCCTGGAATCGGGTTTACTACTTCTGGCGTGACTGCTCTTGCTGATCTTCAGATGAGAGGTTACGCAATGGTTCAGCCATAATCTGAATCTTCGAACGAATCAGCCCCTGCTTTGCAGGGGCTGATTTTTTTTGTAAGATCTGTAGGCACACTCAGTGATTAATGATTAACAGCAGCCCGGCTTTCATCTCCATTCTCTGCCACACCATCATCAAAATCTCTTGGCAATGTTATAGTAAATACCGACCCTTTATTTAACTCACTTGTTAATTCAACATCACCGCCCATAAGCCGACAAAACTTCTTACTTATTGCCAAACCTAAGCCCGTACCTGCATGATCCTGAAACTGGGCTTTTTCCACCTGAGTGAATTCATCAAAGAGGCTTTTTGCATCCTCCTCTGATATACCCACGCCAGAATCACTAACGGAAATCACAACAAGAGACTCGCCCTTTTCTTTTATTGCAGAAAAGTTGATGCCTATTGTACCTTCATGCGTGAACTTGCAGGCATTGCTCAATAGATTCAGCAGTATTTGTCTTAGCTTTACCCTGTCGGCATACATCAGAATTTTTTTATCGGGCGCATTCACTTCCAAACGATTGCGATTCCTAAGCACCATAGGTCTCACCGTGGACACCACTTCGCCAATCAAATCGTCTAGATTGAAGTCTTCCGCTGAAACTGTCATTTTTCCTGCTTCTATCTTAGACAAGTCAAGCACCGCATTTATTAGACTGAGCAAATTTTTTCCTGAATTACAAATCCGGTCCACATCCCCGCGAAGCTGCGCTTCTCCTGCAGGAAGCTCATCCAGTATCATTTCGCTGTAGCCAATAATCGCATTTAACGGTGTTCTCAACTCGTGACTCATATTTGCAAGAAACGCACTCTTGGCATGATTCGCAATTTCCGCATCTTCCTTGGCGTTTTGAAGCTCTAGTTCCGCTTGCTTTCTTTCGAGAGCGACACTTACCCATTGCGCCATCAGTCCCAACAAATCTTTATCTGTTTCCTTTAGTTTTTTGTTTGGCCTGAAAGAGGCAAAATTGATTGTCCCAAATTTTTGGTCATTTACACGCAGTGGCGTGCCCATGTATGCACCCAATCGTGTCGCCAGATACCCTGGATGACTGGCGAAGTCGGTTTTTGATACATCCTTTAACAACAGCGCATCATTTTGTTCGAACGTCAGGCCACACATCGTCTGAGAGAGTTTTAATTTTTGATTCTTTTCTAAAGACACACCTTCTGGTGCAATCACATTAACAATGGTGTTTTCGTTTTTTTCGGTATCAACCTGGCAAACTCTGCCAATTTCCAGACCAAACAACCGACAACCCAATTTCAATAGTTCATCTATTTGCTCGTCAAACGTTAGGCCTGATTTTGTCGCAACCTCATGCAAGGCTCGCATTTGTTCTGCCTGTCGGTGTTCCGATTCTTCCGCACGTTTTCGCTCAATGACTTCATTTTCCAGTTCCGACTTGGACAGTTCCAATGAGTGTCTTGAGTGTTCAATTTTATGGTTCAAACGATAAATATAGAAAACGAAAATCGCCATACCTCCCAGAAGAAGAATATCGACGATGATCCATGCCGCATATTTTTTAAACACATCACTAAAACTGAATTTTCCGAGATCTTTATAGGGGCCTACGCGTAATTCCTTCATCAATTCGTGTACAGGCTGATAGTCCAGAGGCACTGTCCAGCCTGCGCTGTCTGCAGCACGCACTGCTTCATGATTTTGGGGGAGTCGCAATAGCGCAATGGCCACCTGCTGCGCCAGGGCCTCCAGTGTATGCTTGGTCGTAGCGAACGCCCATTCTGGATACAACTCGGTGCTGTGCGCGAAAGGAAACCCAGGGGTATTTTGAGCGTTAATTATAAAGAAATCATTGAGATTTATTCGGCCTTCTTTCGCCATACGCTCTATGATATCTGTTCTCACAGTCCCCGCGTCTACTTTACCTTTTAAAACAGCGAGAACGATATTGTCCTGTGGAAGTCCGTTAAAAATTATCTCCGAAAACTCATCTTCTGGACGAATGTCATGGCTATAAAATGTCTTCAACGCCATCCACCAGCCGCCAAAGGCAGAGGGATGAACGGCCATAAAGGATTTCCCCTTTATATCATCCAGCGACCGTATGTCTTCACGGTCCGCGCGAGTGAAGATAAGTGCACCGAACTTTGTATACGTACCACCCATGCGCTTGTTTCTCAGGGTGACGATTCTGGAAATGCCATGAGTCGCTTCGAGCGAAGCATAGGAGGCCGGGTTAGACAAAACAAAGTCTACTTCTTTCTTCAGCACCGCCTCGGCTAATGTATCGTTATTCAAAGGCAGGATTTCGAAGTGGAAGCCAGGAATCATTTCGGAGAGGTATTCAGCCGTCGGTCCCCACATGCGCAAGGTTCGCTCCTCGCCACGGAGCGCAAGTACACCAACTTTTATGTGCTCAAAAATCGCCTCGCCAGCAGAGACGGTATCCATGCCCGTTGTCAAAAGCAAAGCGGCAAGACTAAGCCATGCTTGTCTTTGGCAATTTCGTAGCAGCCTAAAAACAGGTGTTTTCACCCTATTCTTTCCTATTTTCTATATATACGTCAGACTTCCTTGGTCATATTGATACGTCTTCCATGAATGGCTCGAGCAAAAGAGCACCAATTTATCCGGACCACTGGTGCGAAGTGTATACAAACAGGCTTATTTTGCTCGCCAGATGATTTAAACGGAGGATATCCGGCTTAACTCGCAAGACTTATCGGCACAAAGTGTGAAAATGTTTACACTTAATGTGCTTTAGAAGAAAGCTGAGTTAAACGTCGTCCAGATACTTAGAATTAGACCGGATCGAAACCACATGAGTGGGGAGAGATAAATTTTTTGAGAGGGCATACGCTCATCGTATGCCCAAGCGTAGACGTCTTTCTGAGAACATATCGTCGTCTATTCCCTGGTCAATTTTCACATGATCGATTTCAAACAACGATTGCTGCATAGTCTGGGCGTTTTTTACCGACACTTCTTTCCACATCCAGGCATTGTTTATTCTCTGCCAGGATAAGGTCTGTTTTTTTAACGGTGCGCCTTTCCTGTCGTAGTAGTCAATTCGCGTCTTTACGCATTCCTTCGGGTCCGCAGTTTTCTTATACCAGGACTCCTTGCGACTGTAGATACTGTCTGTCTCGATAGGTATGCTTTCAACAAGGTAAAATTCGTCTCCGTCTTTATCCTTTACTATCCGAAGCAATTCATGTTTGTCCTGTTCTGGCAGACGGGGGGTAATGTCACCATAGGTCAGATCGGAGCCAAGAAAACTCTCACCGAGATCGCGTACGGACACTCGTCTCAAAGAGCGCAGGTTCGGTAGGTACACCCACTGTTGTGCATTTTTCTCCTGGTTGTGGTCATAGCCCCAGCGCATAAACCCAGTCCCCTCTGAGTCAGGTGGATACAGTGTAAACAACACCATTTTATCCAGCAAACCCTGATCGCCTTTCATATCGCGCCATAGACGCAGATAGGTGGTGGTTCTTTTCTGACCGTTTTTTGCAGTAATCGTAATACTCATGCGAGACTGCTGATCCGATCCAGGATTTTTATTGTCACAACGACTGACGATTTCTAAGACATCCGGTTTCTCTTTAACATTAACAGCTGCCAGGGCAGATTGCGTTTCGAGGCATAGAAACGTAAACACGCCATATATAGTCAAACCACAAATAGTTTTTTTCATTATTGCCATTCCCTTATACGACTTGACATTCAACAATCGGCTATATCAACTACACCATACGGGTGTCTATAGCATATAGACGCAAAAACAGTAAAAAGTTCCCTTCGCACTTAATACATTCGTAGCAGACCTATGAGGCTTATTAACACGAGTGTCGCACCGATTACCTGCTTAAATAGCTTGTCTTTTTCTATAATGTAATCGTGTGCTTTTAACCCGAGCCAATGTCCAACAGCCACAACCGGGAGTAACATTAAGGCGGTATCCAATTGTAGCTCAACGTCAAGAGAAATAAACGTAGCTATTTTGATGCTTACCACGACAAACCAAAGCACCAAAAGTGTATTTCTCATTTGTTGCGCAACGACGTTGCGCGAGAATACAGCAACGATAAGTGGTGCTCCGGTTAGTGAAGCCCCCGTAATATAGGCGCCAGTTCCGAGCAGAAATCGATCAAGCCATTTATTGCTACTTTTTATCACCAGTCCGGTCATCCAAGTAAACGCATAGAACAGAGTAACCGAATAGATAAAGATAAGCATTACCCTGTTTGGCAGGCTAATCAAGCCAAATACACCCGCGATAGCCGCAGGAACAATAATAGGCAGGGTGCGAATCATATATGACCAGGCTACGTTGCGAAAACGCGTAAGCAGTGTAAGCGCAGAAAATATCAGCAAGTGCAGGCCAATGATAGGTAACCAGAATATGGGTTGATCGTATATCAGCAACATCAGCGGTAGTGCCAGAGCCGCACCGCCAAAACCAAGCCCACTGCGCACAAAACCGGACCAGACAAAGATCAGCAGCGTCAGCAAAATTTGTGAAGTCGAAAACTCCAACAACATGTGGTTTACCAGAATTTGCTAGTGGGAAATTAAAAGAGCATTTCAACCAGAATCAGGCTGATCCATGGCACGTAAGTAATAATCATCAGCGCCACTATCAACACCAACATCCACGGCAAGGCGGCGCGAGTGACCTGCCCCAAAGACATTCCAGTTAGACCTGCGGCGACATAGAGATTCAGCCCTACAGGCGGCGTTATCATTCCAACCTCCATATTTGTTGTCATGATGATTCCGAGATGTATGGGATCAATACCCAAACTAACCGCAATAGGATGAAAGAGAGGCGCGAGAATCAACAGTATCGACGATGGTTCCATAAAATCGCCAGCAAACCAAAGGATGACATTGACAAGCAATAAAAAAACGCCTGGGTTTAAGTCCTGCTCGATTACCGCTTTGGACAATTCTTGTGGGACTTGTTCTTCCGTTAAGACGTGCGCAAACAACATCGCACAGGCGATAATGAACATAATAACAGCGGTCATTTTTGCCGAATCGAGCATTACCCTGGGTACGTCTTTAAAGCCCATGTCTTTGTGAACGAATAAGGCAATAAACGCGGAATAAACAGCGGCAACTGCAGCTGCCTCAGTGGGCGTGAATACACCGCCATAAATTCCACCAACCACGACAAAAATCAAAAAAAGACCCGAAAACGCGTTACGAAAACTGATCGCAATATGTTTAAAACCTTGCCATTCATCGCGTGGCATTTTCAGCCGTCGCGCAGTTACCCAGGTTGCCAGCAGCAACAGAACCCCCACCAGAATGCCGGGTAAAATTCCTGCAATAAACATCTTACCTACAGATTCTTCGACAGCATCGGCATAGACTATCATCGGAATAGAGGGCGGGATCAGAATCCCCATGCTGCCAGCCGTGGCGATGACCCCAACAGCGAAGCGTTTGTCATACCCGGCCTGTATCATGCCAGGAATCAGAATCGAGCCTATGGCTACCACCGTAGCGGGTGATGAACCGGAAATCGCGGCAAACAGCATACAGGCAATAACGCCGGCCATTGCTAGTCCACCGTCCATCCAACCCACCAGGGATTTGGCGAACTCTACCAGGCGCTTCGATACACCGCCGCTAGTCAAAAAATGCGAAGAAAGAATAAAGAATGGAATTGCCAGCAGCGTGGTGTGTTCCATCGTACTAAACAGTTTTTGCGCTATGATCGTCGGCGATTCTTCAGAGCCGAACATAACAAAAGACAAGGAACTCAAACCGAGACTGATAGCGATGGGAACGCCTATCAATAGCAGTATCAGTAAACCGATAAATAATCCGGCTACCGCCATCAGGAGCGCTCCGTCTTTTCGATGACATGCGCTTCGTGAACGTGTAGCGCATTGCGTTTTCCGGTGATAATTTCCCAGCCCAGGAAAAGAAAATGATATAGCATCAAAGACAATCCAACCGGAATAGACACATAAGGTATCCATTGAGGAATTTGCAGATCTTCTGTCAGATCACCCCATTCATAGATTCGATAGGTATACACAAAGGAATGATAATCTACGATTGCAACAAATACGATACAACAAAGCACCGCAAGGATTAGAACAACACGACGCCAGTGATCAGAAAGACGTTCGAGTAGTATATCAATGCCGAGATGGATTCCGACCTTAACACCATGAGCGGCACCAACCAACACTACCCAGGCAAATAGATACTGTACTAACTCCAGAACCCAGATTAATCCGGTATCAAAAAGATAGCGCAATACAACATTCGTAAACAACAACATGGTTGCCGCAGCGAAAAATATGGTTATGCTAAATTTCTCGAATAAATCGATAGATCGATTAAGTAAATACATAAAACATCTTGTCATTGTAAAAGGAGACTGCGCTCGCAGCCTCCCTTTCAAATGGATTATCGGCCGAGTAGCTTATTGATGTCATCTATCAAATCACCGCCTATCTCGTCACGAAACTCGCTCCACACTGGCTCGTTAGCCTTACGCCATGCGGCCTTTTCTGCTTTGCTCAATTCTACGACCTTGGCAAAGCCTTCCTCTTCGATTTTCTTGCGATCACCTACATCGGCCTCCGCTGCATATTTACGATTTGCATCGGTTGCCTCAGTCAACGCCTTTGTGACTTGCTTGCGAATGTCATCCGGCAGATTTTTCCAGAATTCATCACTGACCACAACGAGATATCCTAAATAAGAGTGATCGGATACGCTGATGTAGTCCTGAACCTCATGAAATTTCTTTGAGTAGATATTTGACCAGGCATTTTCCTGTCCATCCACTACACCTTGACCCAAAGCGGTGTACACTTCTTTAAATGGCAGTTTTTGCGGCGTTCCACCGAGATGACTAATCATAGAAGCGGCAATATTAGAAGACTGGATGCGAAATTTTTTGCCTGTAAAATCGGCTGGAACAGCACGCAGGGGCTTATCACCTTTGGTAGAGAACACCTTCATGCCATTGTCCCATACCGTCAACGCATGCAAGCCTTTTTTATCTAGGCCAGTGGTCAGACGATCCATTAACGGAGAGTCCACTAATTTATGGACATCGGCGATATCGCCAAACAGATAAGGCAGATCGAATGCCTGAAGCGTTTGGGAAAACTTTACAAATTTTGACAAACTGGGCGCAGCCATAATCCCCGTCGTTTTGCTGGAACTGAGTCGCATTGCCTCCAGAACTTTGTTGTCATCATACAACTGCGAATTGGGAAACACCTCTACCTTAACGCGACCATTGGTGTGCTTGTTTACAAGTTCAGCAAATAGATCGGCAGCTCTCCCCTTAGGCGTTCCGGGAGCTACCACATGAGAATACTTGATTGTATAATCCGCAGCGTAGACCTGCATTCCCAACAACGATAGAACCACTAGTAAAAACAGGCGATAGAACACTTTCATTCCGTTCTCCTTCATAACATTCAGATGTAGGCTCAGTTTCGGACATGATCCTTATCGTTATGTTTTTCCAAAACATTGAATCAACATTAGCAGGGAATATACAAATTACCAGAGGAATACTTCCACACTATTTGCGATATAGAAGTTGCACCATAGTTTAGTTAATTTTCGCATTCACTCTGATGAAGGCATTACGAGTTTGCCATTGAGGATGAGGTCTTGATAGTGCGCCAGGTCATTTTCATTGTCTACTTCTCCCCAGCCTGGATCAGTAGGTACTGCGTATATTCTTTCACCGCGCGCAATCAATTGTGACAATAGCCCCGTCATATCGAGGCGATTAAACTCCTCGTGGCTCAATTCTGAAGCATATGTCTTCACAGATTGCCAGGCTTGAGGTGTTAGTTTTAGCAAGCCCATATATTGCCCCTCAATTTGAGACAAATTGTCAGGCTTGTTTCCAATTTCAATCAGCCTGCCGGTGTCGTCTTGACGAAAGGTCTCGGCATCCGACAGAGGATCACTAAACCGTCCCTGCCACAAACTCAGCCAGTCTGGATCATAGGAAATCAGAAATTTGTGAGTGTTTTCGATCAATCTCTTTACGGTCGCAGCGGGATAAAATATGTCCGCATACGATACGATACACGGTGACCGACTCAGCCAGTCATCGGCCGCGAACAAAGATGCAACCATATTGGTTTCTGACCATTGGGAATTGTGAAAACATTTCAGGCCTTGGTCTTCTATCATTTCACTTTTATAGCCAGTAACAACGGCTATTTCATCAATTCCCGCCATGCGCAATGCCGACGTTTGCCATTGGAGCAAGCTTCTTCCGGCCAATTCGACTAGACATTTCGGGCGGTCTGACGTTGCCGACTTCATTCGACTTCCTCTACCCGCCGCAAGAATTATTGCCCTCAATTCTTCACTCCATCAAACCACTTTCTAAATAGCAGAACATCTTTTTGATCGGTCGGTAATTGACGTTCTGGATGCCACATAATTCCCATGATGGGCAATGTTTCGTGTTGGACTGCTTCAATAACACCATCTTCTGCCTGCGCCACAATTTTCAATGGCGAAACGGAATGCCGGGCCGCTAATCGATGATAGCTATTTACTGAATGACGCGCCTCATCACCCGAAACTCTGTGGCTTTCATTGATATGTCCCGTGACTGACACAAGCGAAACACCGAAATAGTGTTGTATTGCCTGCATGCCTCGGCATACACCCATCATTGGCTTTTTATTGTTAATGCAGTATTCAATCAGGTATGTTTCGAGGTCGTCACGCTCAGGCGTTTCACCGCCATATGTTACGAGATCATTTCCGCCTGATAACAAAACACCTACTGGGTTAACTTTCTTGAACAACCCTTCCACTGCAAACCTGCTGTTAGGCAAAACCAGTGGAAGATAACCAATGCTTTGTAGAAACATCGTCCACCGCTGGTCTAAGCAATCGCGTCTCTCCTCATAATCGTTTTCGTTGGCGACGCGTTGGGTTATTGCAAGCAGTTTCACTTCAGTACGATCACCTTTCGATTCGCGCAGTCAAGCTGGAGAAGTGTAGCCTCAGCCCAGGTTCTAAACTGCATTTCACCCGCACCTATGACGGCAGGGACACCCAACTCTCCTGCACGAATTGCCATATGGGAGTTAACGCCGCCATACATCGTTACCAGCCCCGCAATACCAGTTGCAAACAGCCAGTCATAGCCAGGATCGGCGCTAGCGATAAAAACAATACTTCCTCGCAGGCCTTGACGATTGTCAAGATTGCTCGTGACCTTTCCTTCGACTGACTTGAGCGTAATAAAATTGGGCTCGTCTCGCGGCAACTTAAACCACCAGATCTGAGAGGGATCGGTTATTACCGGGGGAAGTACCAGAGAGCGGGTTTCTTCATAAACCGCCTTTCCCTTGCGGATACTTTCTTCAAGAATATTGCGCGGCTCTTCCCAGGAACCATAAAGATATTTCACTACGCCAATATCCACATACGACATATCCTCGCGATCGAATCCCTGCTCTTCACCATACGATTGGAGCAATTGCATGGCATTGCTCAGGCTGCGCGTAAAGACGAATTTGGAATACTCACGTCCCTCGATAGCGGATTTTATAAAATTCAAAACACTCAATCCACTATGGTTCAACTCATGCTGTGCCATCAGTTCTTCCAGCATATTCATCTTTTCCAGAGACATGCGGAATTCACGTCGCTCATGGTTACGCCCAAGTGTTCCTTGCGTGGACCAGTCGAAATACTTTTCCGGCGCTTCGTCATAACGAAGAGAACAAATATCATAAGTCCCGGGGCGCAAATGTCCGTAGCGTTGTAAGAATGCGTCACGACTGAGTAACTCAAAATCTGTGCTAATTTGCGAGCCCACTGTATTCAATGAACTCATAAATCGTTCATAGTCATCCTCACTAAGAACGCCGACATTGATTAGCGACTTCAACATCTGTACAGCAATAAAGCCTGCTCTGGCCAATCCTGCAAATGGCAATGTACCGTAACGCTTGCAGTCTTCCAAAAGCCAATAGATTTTTTCCAGGATATCCAGATCCGAATCAAGTATTTTTTGTTGTCGCTGTTCCAGTTCAGCAATTTTCTCTATATCTACCTTCCACAGACCCGATTCTGGATCAACAATACGGTTGGTTAGTCGCCGCAAACTATTGACAAGCGCATTGCGCTCACCTTGTGCAAAACCGTGACGCTCCAGTTTTTCTATTCGATTTTTAATATCAAGGGTATAACAGGAGTAAATAATCTCAAACTCCACCTTGTCATGATTGTGTGGATTCTCTCGCAGCTGATCCAGATAGTGGTCAACCAGTCGCCCTGCGAGTCCAGGCTCGATATCGGAAGGAATGAAAGAATTAAAGCTTACCCTGACATCAATATAGGGAAATCCGCCGAAACTTTTTAGTAAGGGAAAACTCCGTAGGTTTCGGTAGCCGTAATTGGCACGCTGATAGGCCCAAATCGCATCGGTAATCAGTTCTTTGTAAAGTGATAATGTCAAAGGCCGCGGACGTATTCCGATGATTTCCGCTGGGTTCCAATCTGGCATCACGCCGAATACGGCCTGAGATCCCAGCAAATACGGATGCGGCTGCATTGCCATCGCCAGTTTTTTTTCTATTTGCGACAGCAACCGGGTTTGTTGCTCGCAACTAAGATGTGTCGAATTGGGTAATACTAAAGGCCGAACTTGCAACAAGTACAGATCGTCGTTTTCCGTGACGGCAAACTCAATATCAATAGCATCGTTGTCAAATAGCGAACTAAGTTCGTCAAGCAAATCTGCAAGTCGTTGAAGCCAGGCGGTATTCGGTCTGTTTCTTTTAGACTTTATGCCTATCACAACCTTTACATCATTAGATGTCCCGGCGGTAATCGTGTCTGTACTGCCACTGCCCTCATCATAATTCACTACATAATAGTGTCCACCAGAATTCGGATCTCGGCTAAACGCGACGCCAGCGCGTACCACATTTGTCAACATGGGTTGAATCAATACCTGATCTTTATCATTGATTCGGCCGAATGAAGCGATAACGGCATCTATAGCGTTGGAAACCTGCTCTTTGCCTCTAATATCCAGCAACGATTTGAAGTGTCCTGCCATAGTACTATGCTGAGTATCTTCTAGAAGGCAGCTACTACGGACGATGAGACTCTTGTCAAACCACCCTGACGACTCTATTTGCGAAAGCACGTTTTCCTTCGCCTTTCGCCACTGACCAACCTCTACGAGAATAAGTGGCAGCAGGTTTCCGGTTACGAGCTTTCCCGACAATGTGGCGAGATTTTCCGCTTTCGTACCGAACGCTACCTGAGACATATGCGCTATATTCTGCTTCGCGCCGTCCATAGACGCGTCAGATACGTTGTTTCAATCACGTCCAGTCCACTCACTTTCTTTTCGACATAGTTCATGAATTGAGCGAAGGATTCTTCTCCTGCTTGTGCCCGGATATCGTTAACTGACCACCATACCCCTAGATATGTCTCTGGTGATTGCTGTACCGTATGTCGGCCTTCGATATACAAGACATCCTCGAATAGAGAACTGGTATTTAGACGATCAGAAAGTTGTTCAGTAACGCCAGACCGTCCCGAGGATACACGTTTAATATTGGGTGCGATCTTGTAAAGCGCCTGTTCGATTTCAACTAGTAAAGGATTTGCCTCAATGTAGCGCGGATTCCACAATACGGCCATCTGTCCGCCCGGACGCAATACGCGATGAAATTCCGATATCCCTTTGTCAAAGTCTACCCAATGAAAAGAAGATGCCATCGTGAGCAGGTCGACGCTATTATTGGCTAGTCCAGTGTTTTCACCACTGCCTTTCTTCCATGTAATCGCTAAATTGCCACTATCGGCTTTTCCCTGCTCGCGCATATCGTCATTTGGCTCTATGGCAATCGCCGAGGCACAACCACGTTCGGCCACCATTCGGGTCCAGATGCCGGTTCCAGCACCTACATCAACAAAATCTATTTCATCGATGGTATGTCGAACCTGGCTCAACAAGGCCGTTAGTGCCGCTTCTGCATAGCCAGGACGAAACTTGGAATAGTTTGTAGCCAGCCCGGTAAAATCACCTGGCGCCAGTTTTTCTGCTCTCACGATTTTTCCTCAAGGTGAAAGTGATCCACGATATGTTGCACAATTTGCAACGGCGATAGAGCGCCATCATTCAACAACTCGAGATCTGGACATTTTGGTTCTTCCACAGGAATATCGATGCCCATTACATTCGATACCTGTCCAGCGATTGCTCGACTGTATAGCGCTTTCTGGTCACGCTGCACCAATACGTCGATGGGTACTTTCAAATAAATTTCATGGTAGTGACGAATTTCTTGCCTATTCCAGGCACGAACATCATCGAACATCGAAATCGTTGCACAGACGACATCAATTCCTTGAGTCGCAAGCATATGGCACATTTTTCCGTACTGTGAAGCCAGCTGTCGCCGTTGTTCCAGGCTATGTGATTGTGTATGCCCAAAAACTTCGCGTAGCACGTCTCCGTCCAGGTATACCGATGCCTGACCTATGCTCTGTAAATGCGTATGCAGCAAACGTCCAATTGTCGTTTTTCCCGCTCCAGCCAGACCAGTAATCCAGTACACATGACCCGGTGCAATCGTCGTAGTCACATCAATTTTCTCCGGCCAGACTGATGGTCAAACTAGAAATGGTACCCTGCATAAATGTGACGTGAGCAACAATCACGCCAGTCAAAATACGCTTGATTCGGCCTGGAGCCTATTTTGCATTTCATCGCGTTGAGCAAGGGCGACGGCTAGGCAGTCTTCCAAAAGGCAATTACTCAAAGACTCCAGGTAAAGAGTATTGAACAAAATAATTTTTTCTGTCGGCAGCGTTGGCACTATTGCAATGTGTAATCTGCTATCCCGCTATGAAGGCGTCTTTCTTCCGCACTGGAACGAGGCCAATCTCTTTCTACGTATCCATGAGCAAGTTTACCCTTCAACGATCTTCATTGTTCATAAACATCGGGAACTCGATCTTTGGTCGCAATACATACAGCAAACACCTACGGTAAAATCCTTACATATGGTGCGCAACCCCTCGGCACTGGCAATGTCTCTCGCCAATATGTGGTTATTCCGCGATATTATTGCGGGAATGCCCCTACCCGCGGATGTCACTGACTGGCTCATTTCGAAAAGCGCTCTATCGGATTTTATTTGCTTTGATCGTATCGAACAGATCTGTAGAGAAACGGACGACACACTGGTGATAGATACCAGTGAGCTGTCAGATGCAGAAATCGATGGAACAGATCTCAGAATTAGAGAACATTTCCAGCTGAATTCTTCACCAGGCGAAATAGAAAAAGGGGTCAAGAACTCTCTATTCGATCGTTTTTTGCACCATAGTCCTGTTTTTATCGCTTGGCAGGGCATTCAATTCAAAATTTATTTTTCTGCCTGGGGAAAACTGACGTTATCACCGCAAACACACGAAATTTTCAATTTCAAGTCTGATGCGATCTGGCCTCACGTTTATGATGCTCCGAAGACGATACGCGTATTGATCGACACTAAGAATTTTCATAACATGTTTTTTGAAGATACGAGAAAGTTAATCTTACCGAGACTCGCTGAATATCTTCACAAATCGCTACCCGGTATTGGTCAACACTTATTGCAGCGGTATGAGTCAGCACTAGAACAGTTTGAAGCCATTCAATTGCACGAGCTACCAACAAGAGCCTCGGAATATTATGGGCAAATTCTCAACTCAAAAATCAATTCCTTTGTCGAGCGGCATCCCCATCTACAGTCTCGTTGGAACCTGTTTTAGCTATCCAGAGAAGAGGTTTTGCAAAACGAAGTATTGGCCCGTTTTCGATCCGCTTCTTCGCCGATGGGCATTCAATACCGAGGCAAACCCAATGGTGATAGCCAAGCCATCGACACTTTTAGTATTGCCGGCAACGTCTTTTAGATTCACTCCGAGCACCTTGTTGCCCTGGTTCATTTTTTCATCAGCCAGCTACCCGATGGATCGCCTCATTCTACATTTGAATAGCACTACTGCGCTTCAAACCACTGAAGACACTCTACGTAAAACACGCGGTAGTCCACGCTTAGATCGATCAAGCCTCGCTGACACCCGGAATTTCAGACTCAAACAGCCTTGGACAAAAGATAAGCTTATGTTTTTAAAAGATAACACCGGCACTAATGTCTGGACTGGATTCAATCGTTTTAGTAAGCTAGAAAACAGGTGTCTCGACAGACAATTTTCATAGATGTCTAATGTCGACATAAGCACAATTGCGCATACTAACAATTCAAAAAAACGGGGATATCGACGTGGGGACGATACATATCACTCGACAACAGCTTGGGGTTGGCGGCAAACATTTGGCCATACTGGCAGGTCTAGGGCTGCTCGCATCCTGTGGCCAGGGTTTGGACAAAAACCCTGATACAACAGATGGGCCTCGTTTTTCAGATATACCGCTAAGCTATCTCCCCTTCGCCAATTCATTCAAAGACCAGCCACCTTCGTCAATCGGCCTGTTAAACAGCGAAGACTTCAACGATAGTATTCGTGGCGACATCGTCAGCAATTCGGGAAAACCCGATTTTTTATTCGATACCGCGTTTGACTACCGTAGTGACAAAACAACCGCTTTACCGCCCGTGCGCGACCGCGACTACAATGCGACACTCATATTCGACGGCCAGTATGACACTTCGACGCGTCATGTAACGAATTTTCACACCGACAGTTTCCTGTTTACCAAAAACAGTCGCCTATATCGACAACCTATCTGGCAGACACGCTCTAGCGCGGCGCAAGTCATTTCGAGTGGTGCACGTTTCAACGTAGGCAATTTGTGCCAGCTCAATGGCAAAGGTGACAACAAAGGCAAGTTTCTTCTGGTAGGTCAGGATTATCAAAATGTCGATAACTCCATTATTGTCTACAAGGAAGCCATGCTGTCACAGAACGACAAGAATCAACGCGTGAAACTCTGTGACGCAAACTCAGCCACATGGCGATTTGTCGCCTTGAATGCTAGCGAATCCATGCTACCACTGGAAATTCCACACAAGCTTGCAGGCACCATATTTCAACCGGTACATGACGTGAATAGCGGCGTACTCACCGGTTGGGTCGTCAATGATGCGACAGGTAGTTTGCGCCATTACACGCGAGATTTTAACAGTTACACGTCGATACCTGTTCCTACCACTAACGGAGATGCGGATACCAGCAATGACTGGATAGTGTGGTTGGGCGAGGAAGAAAACGGAAGTTCAATTTGGTTCGCCACCCACGGTGTTCACTTACACCGTTATAACACCCAAAGTAAAACGCTTGTGACACCACCAGGCGGCAACATGCCATCCTTTTCAGCCGTACCAGACAGCAACCATGCACTTCAGGTATTTGGCGCATTTAAACATAACCAGTACCCCTTGTTTGCATTTGACTCCAACTATCTCTATTTCGTCATCAGAAACACGCAAGTTGCTACGACAGGAACAGACGGAACGCCGCTGTATCATTTTATTGTCAGACGAATTCCGGCCGCAGGAACCAGCAGTATGCCGGAGACGCTTGCGCAATTTCTCGCTCATGATTTAGGTAAAATGTTGTTAACTGACAATAAGCTGGTGCTTTCCGTCAGCGACCAGGAGGACACCAGCGAAGGCAGCCGTTTTGTACTCATTGATAAAAACAGCACTTCGTTGGAACCGATGCATGTGACACCGATTACCGGACATAAATGCCTGTTCAATCTGATTGCCAGTGGCACACGGGTATTTGGTAACTCCCTCGCCCTGGAGAGTTGCCGCAAACCCACCACGCAAGATACACACGTACATTTTTTTCAATTTGATGAGTCCGGCCAAGGAAGTTATATCGACAATAAACAGAGCCGAATACTGGCAGCGGAATATACCTCGGAATACAGCCCGTTTGCGCGCAGTCAAACTATTAAGACACTGGTCGTGAAACGTAATATGGTTTCTGCAGGCACAAACTGGACGGATAGTTTCCGTGTCTTCAATCCTGCACTGGCCCAGGACACAGCTATACTCGGCGAGATTTCGGGTAAGAACGAGGCCATGTCGGCACGTGTAACCCTC
Source organism: Gammaproteobacteria bacterium (assembly GCA_029881255.1). Lineage (NCBI taxonomy): Bacteria > Pseudomonadati > Pseudomonadota > Gammaproteobacteria > Gammaproteobacteria bacterium. The sequence continues at coordinate 85,975 of JAOUMY010000001.1, forward strand.
ATGCCTGGTTTTACTGTCGGTATGGTGGAGACACAGCTATCAGTTGAGCGCCAAAAGCTATTCGCCTATTCTTTGCTGCAAGATAACTCTCTAAAAGAGATTTCTCCCGGCTTCTCGTCTGAGGCATCTCATCGCTGGGTTTCCCCGTTTACCTTACCGCCTTAAACGGTGCAACAGGGATGTCGCTGTTCACGTTATAGCGTTCCAAAAAATATTTAGACCGATATCCTAGTACTCATTCACGCACTTACTGGCACATTATTCGCTACAGCCTTTTCTTTAGACGTATGATTTTCACAACCGTTTACTGAACTGCTCAGTCACTATCTATCCAGATAAACAGGGAATGTCTCAAAATAGTCATCGTAACAAAAAGGCGTGTCATTTATGAGTAAACCACTCAAGGTGACTATCGTATTCTCCGACATGACGAAAGCGCCTGCATATGAGTGGTTTGTCGACGAGGTCGATCGAACAAATATCGCTTTCACATTTGTATTCCTAAATGCCCAAACATCAGACACAGCCGAGTATATACGCGCAAAAGGTCTACCCGTTCACTACATAAGCTATCGCGGAAAGAAAGACCTGCCTTTAGCCACTTTACGCCTGATCGGGCTTTTTCTTCGCACTCGACCCGACATCGTGCACACACACTTATTTGGCGCCTCTCTGGCAGGGCTCACGGCTGCGTGGATAACTCGGATAAAAAATCGAATACATACGCGTCATCATTCCAGCTTTCATCATGACTATCACCCACATGCGGTGAAATATGATCGGTACATCAATCGGCTGTCAACGCACATAGTCGCCACCGATAAACTGGTACACGACATACTAGTAAATCAGGAGGCTGTACCCGAGAAAAAAATCAGCATCATTTACCTCGGATTCAAACTGGACTATTTTCGTCACGTCGAGGCTTCGAGAATACAGTTCATCCGGGAACGCTATGGTATACCCGACAATGGTATCGTCTATGGCATGGTCAGTCGTCTGATGACATTAAAGGGAGTCGATTACGCCTTGCGTGCTCTGGAAAGACTGTTAAACGAGGAACCCACATCTGTCGCCGTCATCGCGAACGCGAAAGGCAGCCAACGACAAGAAGTCGAGAACATGATCGCCCGTATGGATTGCGGCGCTCGTATTATTTTGATTGAATTTGAAACCGAAATGAATGCCTTATACAAGGCCATGCATTATTTTATACACGTGCCGATAAATCATCGTATCGAGGCGTTTGGCCAGGTATATATCGAAGCAATGGCAGCAGGCATACCTTGCGTGGTCACCATCTCGGGCATTGCGAATGAAGTAATCAAACACGAGCACAATGCATTAGTCGTCGACTACTGTAATAGTGATGAAATCTATTTTTCACTAAAGAAACTTCAACAAGATACACAGCTAAAAGACAAGATAGTTCAAAACGCTGTTGTCGACTCCAGTCACTTTGAATTCAGTCCAACTGTCGCTCAGTTGGAAAACCTCTATTTAGCCGGAATAACTTCTTAAAGCACCCGATTATTACCTGCCCGTCCAGTTCGAGTATGACCACGCTATGAGCTGATCACTAAGGCGCCTCCGGCGAAACAATAATAAGCGTAATAAGAAAAACGCTTTCACCGTCGATATCGACGAAAACGCCTTCAAGTTTCATCTTTTTTCCGATTGTCAGGCTCTCGACCGTGAGAGGTGCTCCGGCACGGGAAAATATCCTGGCATTTGGCTGTAGGCGCCCGCGTAATATTTCGCCTTCAGACGTTTCCAGCATCATATCACCTGGCAACTCTGCCGACTCAGCCTGTAAATTGGCATAAAGGCGGTGATAACTTCCGATAGGGGCAATCTGTACAAGCGCAACCTCTACAATAGGCATCCCGTTAACGCCATTTTGAGCCTCTCGAACATGACCAATAACGGTTACATATTTTCCAACATCGGAATTCGTCAGCTCAACCATCTCCGCTAACTCGTCAAAGATGCTCGCCGATGTGATATCTGCCTGCATACAGCTAGAAGAATCTTCAGCTTTGCGACACACAATAATATTCTCGCCGTCTACGCTAATCTCAGTCAGCTCGCCGGATTGCCGTACGAGTTTAGTCTGTATTGCTCCTGAGACAGCTTCGATGAATACAACCGGACGAAACCGATAGGCGCCGTTACCTGTTTGAATAATATGCAGTGATTTACCAGCATCAATATCAATCTGAATGGAAAGATTTTCTCCTGGCCTCACTTCAAGACCCTTGCGTGCCAGTAAATCTATTTTTCTATTCCCAGTCAGCGATGGAAACACCCGCTCTATTACATTACCTTCATCGTCTTTACGCACCAACTCTAGACCGTTTTGTTTTAATATCATCCTTAGCTTTCGATACATCCCGGTTGGCACATCGCTTCGCATAGCAAACAACTCTGCATGGTCGCGCAAGGCCAACAAATCAATCGTCTTTTCGCCGGAAAATATTGTAATGCGATTATTTTTCTCAGCGTCTTGCGTGTCGTTTTCATCTTCGACACTTTTCTCCGAACCGCCCAAGAGTGATATTTCACTTATCGTGACATACACAGAATCAAAATCGTCACTTGGTGCATCGGTAATGAAAAGGGAAACCGATCCTGTATTTGAGTCGTTAGATTTACCTGTCTCCCCCCGGCCACAGGAAAGAAATAGGAATAGTGAGAATAGAGACAAACCGAAGATTAATCTGTGCGCAAAACACGACATATATCTACCTTTATGAGAACCTTGCTTGGACGTAATCTCGAACTGTTTAATACACGAATTCATTTGGAAAAAAGTTCCCCGCCCACCAACGCTCAAGCTTTGTATTTATTCCCGCGTAATAGTCAGTGTATAATTCATTTCGCCTGTATAGATTTGATAATAACAACTGACTATGTTTTCACGTCACCGTCGAATTTTCGATCAACGCTTTGATATCGTGCGCTGGTTTTCTGTAACCGGGTTTGTCGCTATACTCATACTGAGTCTTGTAAGCGCTTGGTATTTTTCACAAATATTTACCCGCAACATACTTGAACATGACGCACATGTAATGACAGAGTTTGTCAACAGCATAATTCGACAAAGCAGTGAATCTGATATCTCTCTGACAACAACAAATCCCAGCCCCCTGACCGTATTTTTCGAACAATTGAGTCAGGTACCCGGTATCATTCGCGCAAATGTATATTCAACCGAACACAAAATTCTCTGGTCCAGTCATGCAAAATTAGTCGATCAACATTTTTCCGAAAACGACGAGTTGGATACCGCCCTGAGTGGAACACCTGTTGCCAACCTTGAAGATCACCATGAACTCAGCAAAGCTGAGCATATATTGCTTCCATCTGACGTGGACACTTTCGTTGAATATTATCTTCCAATATGGAAAGCAAAAGACAAAAATGGCGACATAATAGCCGTAGCGGAGGTCTATCGTGTACCACTCGGATTATCAGACCAACTGGTCAGTATCAAAAGATCCGTCTGGACAGCCATAGTCACTGGCGGTCTATTTTTATTTCTCAGTCTGTTCTGGACGGTACGTAGAGCATCGCGCGTTATCAAGTCTCAGGATCTACAGATTGCAGAATCCAGTCGCTTGGTCACCATAGGCGAGATGGCTTCAACCGTCGCGCATGGACTACGGAATCCACTGGCAAGCATACGTTCTTCGGCCGAGCTTGCCATGGAGAATAATAATGAAAGCGAAACTGACAGACTTCTCGAATTAATCATTGAGGAGTCGGATACGATGGAGGCGTGGGTAAGACAGTACCTCAGTGAAATGAAAGTTCAAGAGGGTGTAACCGAAACATGTTTGCTTCACTCTGTGATCGAACAATCATTACAAACATTGGCACATCACCCTGGTTTTGCCCGCAATCATTTTGTTCGGGAAATCGCAAACGAACAGGTAGACGTCAGCTTTAACTGTATGTTACTTACTCAGATCATCGTTGGATTACTGTCCAACGCCATTGAGGCACAACCGCAGGACAATATCATTCGACTCGAAGTATGCCCTGGGCGTCGTATCGACGAAGTCATTCTTAACATTAGCGAACATGGCATAGGAATAAGCCAGGAACAGCAACAAATCGTCTTTGAGCCATTTTATTCCACCAAACGTAATGGACTAGGCGTTGGTCTTTCATTAACTCGGCAGATATTGAAGCGTCATCATGGCGCAATCGATATCGCCTCCGCGCCGGGTAAAGGCACTACCGTGTGCGTCTATTTGAGGATTGCGAAATCGTGACACCGCTGCGCGTTCTAATCATAGAAGACGAAAGAACATTTGCCAATAACATCGCCACCTATCTGACGAAGTCCGGATTTTCCTGCCGTAATGCCTATAGTGGCAACGAGGGCATACGGATATTTAGGGAATTTTCACCGCAACTGGTATTGCTCGACATCAGCCTGGGGGATATGAGCGGCATAGAGGTTTTGAAGACTATCCGCGCGAGCAATGCAAACTGTCCGGTCATTATGATGACGGCATACGGCAGTATTGATATTGCAGTAGAAGCAATGAAGTCCGGCGCAAACGAATTTCTAACCAAACCTGTTTCGCTCAAATCCGTCCGTCAATTGATAGTAGATATACTCACAGGAATAGACGCTGCATCGCTCGACAAAAACACAAAGGAAGCACAGGGGTATCTATCACGCATTGTTGGCCAAAGCAAAGTCATTAAGAAATTGAAACAGGAGATACGCGCTTTGCTCAAAACCGAAGGTGGCGCAGATCATAGCTACGCCCCTCCGGTTTTGATAGTGGGAGAAACCGGCACGGGTAAGGAACTTATTGCCCAGGCATTACACTACGAAGGCAAACGAAGTAAAGGACCATTCGTCGAAATAAATTGCACAACCTTGCCAGAGTCACTGGTTGAGTCTGAGCTTTTTGGTCATGAAAAGGGGGCCTTTACCGGCGCCATCAGCAAGAAACAAGGCTTGTTCGAAGCCGCCCACGGCGGAACCTTGTTTCTCGACGAAATCGGTGACATGCCGATGCAGGTGCAACTTAAATTACTGAAGGTACTGGAGGACAAAGAGGTTCGCCCCTTAGGTTCCTTGCAGAGCCGCAAAGTCGATGTACGTATCGTCGCTGCAAGCAATCGTCCGCTCGACAAATTGGTGGACGAGGGTAGTTTTCGCGCCGACCTGTACTTTCGTCTTTCCATTATCCAGATAGAATCACCGCCCTTGCGTGAGCGCGGTGGAGACATAACTCTATTGGCCAGACATTTTCTACAGATCTTGTCAAACGTCTACCAACGGCCAGTGCCTGTACTGACTGATGGCGCTATCGACGCCATCCAGCAGCATACATGGCCAGGAAATGTCCGAGAATTGCGCAACCTGATGGAAAAGCAGATAGTGACCTCAGTCCATGATCGCCTACTTGCCGAACATCTGAAATTTTCTGATGTTCGAAAAGCCTTCAATACCGACAACTTCCCGGAACCTTCTAGCGAACTCAATCTGCACGACACTGAAAAACAATTACTTCTCCGCGCGCTAGATAAAACTGCCTGGAACGTCAGTGCTGCTGCCAAAATACTCGGCGTAACACGCGATACCTTACGCTACAGAATGAAGCGCTATGGATTGCAACGTAAACGCGATTCGTAAACAGCCTTATATCTCTAACGCAACGCTGACTTCGTCTTCACTAGCAGCACCTGTCTCTGGTCTGAGCCGTTCAGTAAAAATCAGTGGCATTCCATGGGCAGGTCTCAAACTTATGGCTAACTGAGGTTTAGGCACCTCCTCGCGATGATATTTGACCCTGAACTGTTGAATAATCTGCGAGAGTAACAACACCGCCTCAATCATGGCGAAGTGGTTTCCAATACAAACCCGATGCCCTATGCCAAAAGGATAGAATGGTTTGCCCTTGCTCTGATTTTCTTTACCGAGAAAACGCTCCGGCAAAAATTTTTCCGGCTCATCCCATATTTGGGGATCGTGATTCAGATTATAGAGATTAACAATGGTGTAAGCGTCTTTTTCGAATGCGACGTCGTCTATCTCGACATTCTGGTCGACACGCCGCAGCAACAATACGATGGGAGGATACAATCTCATGCTTTCTTCAATAACGGCTCGCGTCAAAGGCATCGCTTCCAGATCCTCGTAACGCGGCCTGTTTTCACCTAAAGCTTGTTGAATCTCCTCGGCCACCTGCTGCTGTATATCCTGATGTGTCGCCAGAAGATATAAGGTCCAGATCAAGGCCGCCGCCGTCGTTTCATGTCCGGCACTATACATGGTAATGGCCTCATCAACGATTTGTTGTGAGCTCATGGCTTGGCCGGTTTCATCATCGCGGCTGTCGAGCAATAGTTGCAACAAGTCGTCGGCCGACGTGATGGATTCCGCACGTTGCTCAATAATGTAACTAATAGTAGAGCTCAAAAACTTCATCGCGCGATCAAAGCGTCGGTTACCTTTCGTCGGGATATAACGAGGCATTGGAAATGGGTGGAAAAAATTTAGCATTGCGTACTTTAATGCCACGGCCAGTTCCTCCGGAAGTCGATCTCCAAATTCCGTCGCATTTTTCCCAAACATAGTGCGTGAGATCACTTCCAGAGTCAGCGATGAAATCGGACCAGAAACGTCGATCTCAGCACCTGTGGTTTGCCGCAGACTGGCAACAAATGCCTCTCCTTGCGCGCTGATCGTATTTACCATCGTGGCAATATTGCTCTTGTGAAATATAGGCTGCATCATTTTGCGCTGCCGTTTCCACAAATCCCCCTGACTGGTGACCAGCCCCTTGCCCAAGACCAACGCCAGACCTCGAGGCTTGTTCAGGTCGTAGGGTTTAACAAAGATATCTTTGTGGCGAATCATGACTTTCTCTATCATGTCCGGCTCACCAATCAAATAAACAGCCTTCTTCCCCAGAAAGAACTTGGCCAACCTGCCACGCGTCTCGAACAACCTGAACATAAACGCCAGAAAATCCTTTTTTACGTCTTTAATACTCCCTAGCAGGAATTGTCCTCGTTCGATAGCAACGCGTTCGTGATCCGTCATTTTTCCTCCTGTTAATCTGGCCTATTATTTACATCAATAGAAAAGTAGTGAGTATTTACTTGTACATCTTCAGTCCCGGAAACGCAGGCTCATTTCTCATGCACTTAATCCGGCTCGCATGCAGTTACACTGATTAAACTGAGTTTACTGTGCGACATGCTACAACAGCTCAGTTTATTTCACTACAGGCGCGAGGAACCGGTTAATCCATAATCACACATTACCTGTTGTTTAAATTTTTCATCAGAACTATCCTTGACCTATGTCACACACAGGGAAACGATTGTGAAAACAGTATCAGACAAGCATCTTGCCAGGCCGCTGATATGTGGCTTACTCACACTACTACTTGCATCGCCAGTAGTAGAGGCTGAAAGTGAATTCGAAAAGTGGAAAAGACAACAGCTGAATGATTTTTCGGAATACAAGTCGAAACTGGATCGCGAGTTTGCCGATCACTTAAAGGCAAGTTGGATTGAAATAAAAGGCCGCAAGGAAAAACCGCTTTTTGACGAGGAAAAGGTTATCACCCCGCCGAAGGCCCCCGAACCTCCGCCATCAAAGACCTTGGTAGAGCCGCTAATGGTTACGCTACCAGAGCGTAAGCCACCGCCTAAACCAGTTCCACCTCCTCCTGCGCCAAAACCGGTTGTACATGGCGTCCAGGTAAAATTCGATTTTTTCGGTAATGAACTGGCGTTTCCTTACGACAGAAAAATCCAACAACGCATGAGTGGCGTGATTGATAAAGAAACCCTCAGTGAACGCTGGTCTTTATTGGCCAAATCAGAATTTGAGCCTTTGCTCAAGCAACTGCAAACCTCGCAAAGGGATTTGCAACTAAATGACTGGGCGTATGCCATACTTGTTGACCGCGTTGCGAGAGATGTTTATCCAAGACAGACTAATGAACAGGTTTTGTTTTCCTGGTTCTTGCTCATCAAAAGCGGCTATCGCGCACGTCTGGCATATCAGGACAGGCAGGTGTTTCTGCTACTGCCTGTAAAGCAGCAGATCTATTCCTCTCAATCGCTTAGCTATAACAATCAGAAGTACTATATTCTCGATTTTGATGGCGGAAAACAGCCACGAGTCAAATCCGTCTTCACATACGATAGCGAATACGATAAGAACAACAAACTTTTTGATTTACAGTTGAATTCTTTACCCATTACTGGTGATAAGACCGTAAAGAGAAAGCTCGAATTTTCGTATACAAATAATAAATACGCATTTGAAACAACCAACAATCAGTATATCGTTGAATTCATGAAAACCTATCCGCAGGTACACTGGGACGTTTACTTCAACGCAAATCCGGTTAGCTCCCCTCGTCAGCAATTGGCCGATCAGCTGCGCCCTGTACTTCAGGGCTTGACTGAATTAGACGCCATTAATCTATTGTTGCGTTTTTCCCAAACCTCATTCAAATACGATACTGACGATAAGCAATTCGGGTTTGAGAAGCCGTTATTTCCAGAGGAAACTCTTTTTTATCCTGCGTCGGACTGTGAGGATCGTTCTTTTATTTTTGCCTGGCTGGTAAATGAATTGCTGGGGCTAGACGTGGTTGGGCTCTTATATCCCGGCCACATGGCAACCGCCGTACGTTTGAATACGGCAATTGATGGCGACACCATCACCCACAAAGGCAAGACCTTTTATATTACTGATCCCACCTATATCAATGCCAACATCGGCATGGCTATGCCTAAGTTTAAAAAACAAAAACCGGAAGTTTTAAAAATTGAAAAATTAAGTATTTAACACGATCGCAAGAGAACACAGTAATATACTTTATTCGATCGTTCTAGCGACGCAACTATTCACCAGACGACTTGAGCAAAGGGATAATGGAGGTATTTGATTGTTGGGCCAAAGGCCCAACAACTGCGTAACGAGGAGGTTTGTCGGCTTTGCTATCGGCGCCATATTCAGGCAAGATAAAAAAGAACGTACTTCCGTTTCCTCGCACCGAAAAATAGTCTATTTCGCCATCGTGTGCCCGAACAACACTTTTGCAGATGTAGAGTCCTAAACCTGTCCCGCTACGACTACGTGAATCAGACGAATCCGCCTGAGAGAATCGCTGAAATATACGCTTGCGGTACTCTACCGGCACGCCTACGCCGTTGTCACTCACTGAGACCTTGATGCGGTTCTTCTCGTGTGTACGTGCGTCGATAATAACAACGCCACCCTCAGAAGAAAATTTCACCGCATTACTGATCAGATTGGAAATGACTTGGATGAGACGCTCTTTATCGCCCTTCACCCACAAAGCCTTACTTCCCAACACCACATCCAGTGAAATATTGCTTGCACCAGCCATACTCTCGTTTAACAGCGCGGCCTCTTTTACCAGTTCACGCAGGTCAAGCCTTGTGAAATTTAAGCTCACGCCACCGGCTTCCATTTTTTGAATATCCAGTAAATCGTTTATGAGAACTTGCAGGCGGTCTGCATTCCGTTGGGCAACGGATACCATATCGACGACTTCGGAATTTAGCGTTTCACCAAACACGCCATGAATGATTGACAACGATCCGACAATAGAGGTCAAAGGTGTGCGTAACTCATGGTTCAGAGTGGAAATAAATTCGTCCTTTTGTTTTTCGATCATTTTTTTCTGTGAAATATCTTTCAAAATCAGCGTATACATACGCTTTCCCGAAATTGAAAACTCCGTCAATGCGATTTCCGCCGGAAAAACTCTTTCACCACTGCGTACGGCATCACCATCAAAAGCGGCAAACCGGTTACTAGGCGCACCGACCCAACCGAGATCGCCACCTGTTTCCATTTGCAAGGCGCCAGGCGTCAGCCTTGGGACAATGCTTTCAATCGGACAATTGGAAAACTCTTTGCTGTTATATCCCAACACAAGTTCTGCCGCTGGGTTCCAGAATTCAATTACGCCTTTCTCGTTAAAACTGATTACAACATCTGCCACACTATTCATAATCAGCTGCAGATAGTCTCGATTCCGTATCAGCTCATCGAATTGATCGTTGATCGTGTGTTTCATATCATCGAAGGATTTTACCAGCGTCTGAAATTCTTCATATGGATCGCTGACGACGGGCTTGGTATCTCCATGTATGGAGAAAGAAGACGCCATATCTGTTAACCATTGAAATGGTTTCTGCAATACGAAGCGCATGAACACCACGGAGAATAAAACCGTCACCGCTATCATCAAAGAATTGGAGACCAGATATGGCCACAGATATTTATAAACCAGCTTATCACGATACGCTTCGTCGGCTTGTAGCGTCACGCGTCCAATAAATCGTTCTTTGAAATATATATCTCGAGACATGACATAAGGACCACTCAACTGATCCCCTGCACTATTGTATATCCTATTGTCATTGTGATCGGTAACCACGATCGCGCGAATAAACTCATTTTTAACATAGGCATCGCAGACCAGCGAAATGGCGTTTTCGTCGAAATTCCACAAAGGCGTGGCCAAAACCTGTGTCAACGCCTGAACGATATCGGTAGAGTGATTGGCAATATCTTGCTCAGCATCTTTAGCTGAAAAATAGAGACTAACACTGGCGATGAGTATAACTGCCGCCAACAACAGCAGGAATAAGCTCAATACATAGGTTCGGATTATAGAACGGCGTCCAGATTTCATATAGGTTCTCAAATACGCAGAAAGCCATTCTGTCTTTTATATTTGCGCTAAATCAATTGATTGATGCGGTTATCCTGTCCAATGTACCGTCATCACGCATTTTCGTCAGAACGCGATCCACTTCGTCCTTCATTTTTATCGCTCGCCCTTTTTTCGACAATGCGATAAAAAACTCCCCTGTTGCTATCGGCTTAACAGCATGACTTATTTTGCCCCTAAATTCCGGGTATTGATCTTCCAAATATATGGCTGTACTACGATTCAGTATCACCAGATCGACCCTGCCAGCTAAAAGCTTTTTCACATTAAGGATATCATCTGCGGTCACTTCAAAAGTGATTTCGTGTTGTTTCGCTGCCTCATTGAATTCGCCATAGTTGAAACCGCGAACACCGGCCACGGTATAGTCTTTTAAATCCTGCCACTGGTTCCAGTCTATGAGTTTGAATCTGTCTTTAGCGTAATAAAGGAGCTGAGGATCACTCAGTGAAATACTGGAATATGCCATATAGGCTTCACGCTCCGGCGTTTTTTTCACCATTAACAGCACATCACTCTCACCGGATTCCATCTGACGCAAACATCGTTCATAGGGATAGATTGCATATTCAGCAGACACAGCCATGCGCTGAAATAGTTCTTTAGCCACATCAAATGCCCATCCACCACCTGGCGCTTCTCCCTCTTTGCCTATCGTCCAGGGCACCCAGGGATCGGCGGATACGCGCACTGTCTCAGATTCAGCGTGACACACGCTATGGGCAAACATGAAAAATAGTAAGGAATAAATCCGATTTAAAGAGGTGGCCGTGCGTGATATGTCGTTTTTCATTTCGACGTTATCCTGTGGAAGCGAACCCGTATATTTCACCGCTTTGAATGGTAAAATATTGTCGAGTCAAGTATTTCAGGCTGCGATACCTTGGTCAAGACCTATACAGGGGCAGACTCTGCGGAAAATTTCATACCAAGACGTATGATGCGCTAATCGGCACACTTGGATTGCTGATATTCCAATGTTTGCGGTCAGACAAACACTCACCACAAATGCGGCGTGGATAATCAGCCATTGTTATTTCACTCAGCAGCGACTCGCCCTTTTCCATACAAAATGCGATTTTTCTCCACGCCCGCGCAAGCAATTGATATTGTTGTGTAGTCCGCTAACGCTCCTTTTCAGGCAATATTTTTCTTTGAAAGCTGTTTATATATACAGTACCATTTCTACCCGGCAATCATACAGGCAGCAGCTGGTCCGGGCATCCGATTTCTACACAAGCAGCCGAACTATGCCCTCACTTTACGCAGAACTCCATTGCCTGAGTAATTTCACCTTTTTGCGCGGCGCCTCGCATCCACACGAGCTGGTACAACAGGCGGCGGAACTGGGATATCACGCGATTGCCATCACTGACGAGTGTTCTTTCGCCGGGATCGTACGTGCACACGAGGCAGCCAAACAACACCACATCAAACTAATCATTGGTAGTGAAATAAAAGTCGAAAACGGACCGCGCATCATTTTGCTTGCCCGTAATCACGACGGCTACACACAATTGTGCCAACTCATCACCCGTGGCCGACGTGCCGCAGCGAAAGGTGAATACCGACTTACTCGGAAAGATTTTCGTACAGATCTTTCTCAATGCTTGGCGATTTACCTTCCCGGTAAACGTTTCTTGCAGCGACAGGCGTTATGGCTTCGACAACACTTCCCACAGACTTGCTGGATAGGCGTGGCCTTACTGGGAGAACAACAGGACCGACAACGACTGGCGCGGTTGCAACAATTTTCAAACGAACACAACATACCATTGGTTGCCTGCGGTGATGTCCATATGCATACGGCACAGCGGCGACTGCTACAGGATACATTAACCGCCATACGTCTCAACAGACCACTACACCAGCTCGGACAACAGCTATACATGAATGGCGAGCGTCATTTGCGGCCTTTATCGCGTCTGCAAAAAATATATCCGGCTGCACTGTTACAAGAGACAGTTAAGATCGCGGAACGCTGCCAGTTCAGCCTCGACGAGATTCGCTATCACTATCCACGTGAAGTCGTTCCCGAAAACGAAACTCCTGCCGCGTATTTGCGTCGCCTCACCTACGAGGGCATGCAACAACGTTGGCCACAAGGCGCAAACAAAAAAGTCATCGACATTATCGAAAAAGAATTGGCGCTGATTAGCGAACTGGTTTACGAACCTTATTTCCTCACGGTATACGACATCGTTCGCTACGCACGCAGCAAGGAAATCCTGTGTCAGGGTCGCGGTTCCGCGGCTAACTCCGCGGTGTGCTATTGCCTGGGTATAACCGAAGTAGACCCATCGCGCATGGAAGTCTTGTTCGAACGTTTTATTTCTAAGGAACGTGATGAACCACCCGACATCGATGTGGACTTCGAACATCAACGCCGCGAAGAAGTCATCCAATATATTTATGAAAAATACGGCCGCCATCGCGCCGCACTTGCAGCAACGGTAATTACTTACCGACCACGCAGTGCCTTTCGTGATGTAGGAAAAGCCTTGGGCCTGGATTTAGTGCAGGTAGACAGGCTCGCCCAATCCGCCAGTTGGTGGGACGGCAAGGCAGTAAAAGCAGAACGCATACGCGAAGCCGGCTTCGATCCGGACACGCCATTGATCGCGCGGGTGATGGAGCTAGTGAATACCATCGTCGGTTTTCCGCGGCATTTGTCGCAACACGTGGGCGGTTTCGTGATCTCCGATTCCGATCTCGCTGCACTAGTGCCGGTAGAGAACGCCAGCATGCCCGATCGCACCGTCATTCAATGGGACAAAGACGATCTTGAAGCATTAGGCCTGCTCAAAGTCGACGTGCTGGCGCTAGGCATGTTAAGCGCGATACGCCGCGCCTTACAGTTAATTAGCGATTACTACGGCAAGCCTATGCGCATGCAGGACATCCCTGCGGAAGATCCCCGTGTATATGAAATGATACAGAAGGCCGACACCCTCGGCGTGTTTCAAATTGAATCGCGCGCGCAAATGGCGATGTTGCCGCGACTGCGTCCAAAAAACTTTTATGATCTGGTGGTAGAGATTTCACTGGTCCGACCAGGGCCGATACAGGGCAATATGGTGCACCCTTATTTGCGCCGGCGTAACGGTGAAGAAGCGATTACTTACCCTAACCTCGCGGTACGCGACGTACTCAAGCGCACGCTAGGCGTACCTATTTTTCAGGAGCAGGTGATTAAACTGGCCATGGTCGCCGCCGGTTTTTCCGGCGGTGAGGCCGATCAACTACGTCGCGCCATGGCTGCCTGGCGTCGTCGCGGATCACTGGAACCGTTTGAAGAAAAATTGCGCGATGGCATGGTCAGTCGTGGCTATAGCGAGCAGTTCGCGCGTCAGGTGTTTGAGCAGATCAAGGGTTTTGGTGAATACGGTTTTCCAGAATCACACGCGGCGAGTTTCGCTTTATTGGTTTATGTTTCGGCCTGGCTCAAACATTATGAACCCGCAGCGTTTACCTGCGCTTTGCTCAACAGTCTGCCTATGGGTTTTTACGGTCCGGCGCAACTCGTTGGCGATGCGCGTCGACACGGCGTAGAGGTGTGCGAAGTCGACGTCATGTTAAGCGAATGGGATTGCGTCCTCGAAGGCGAGGCGCAACAAAAACCCCGTCTACGTCTTGGGCTACGCATGATTAAAGGTCTGTCGCAATCTGGTGCCGAACGCCTGTTGCAAGCGCGCGCGCTGCGTCGATTTAGCAGTGTGCAAGATATGACACAACGGGCCGACCTGGACAAACGCGATACCCAGGCACTGGCCAGTGCCGGCGCACTAAAGGCCTTGGCGGGACATCGTTACCGCGCGCGCTGGGAAGTTTTAGGCACAGAAAAACCCTTGCCCATGATACGCGAACCGATACAAGAGGCCTTGCCCTTGTTACCGCCGCCGAGCGAAGGCCAGAACATCGTCGCCGATTACCAGTCGAAAAACCTCAGCCTCGAACGTCATCCATTGGCCTTATTGCGCGAACAACTCACGCGCAAACGCATACGCAGCGCGGCGCAGGCACGTGATTTTGCGCACGACCGATTTATTCGGGTCGCCGGCATCGTCACCGCGCGACAACGACCGGGAACCGCCAGCGGCGTTACCTTTGTCACACTGGAAGACGAAAGCGGCATGCTCAATATCATCGTCTGGCGTGACATCGCTGAACGACAACGACGTGAATTACTACGCGCGCGGCTACTAGTCGTCTATGGAAAAACCCAAAGAGAAGGCGATGTATTACACATTATCGCCATGCGCCTGGAAGACTATAGTCACCTGCTGGGACAACTGAATACACAGTCTCGGGATTTTCATTGATACGTGTTTGCAATATTTCGGCGATCGAAAACGCCACTATCAGGACACATAGCGATAACAAAGCCTTGAGTGGAAAATTCGACATTCCCACTCAAGGCATTTCGTCATAAAAGCGCTGTTATGGCTGCACAACAAACGCGTCACCCATGCCATGCGGCATCATGCCACTCATCGAACCATGCACATAACCCGTCGCATACATAGTTCCTGACCCGGAGATCACCATGTCGCGTACACTGGCATGCATCTCTGCATCCAGGTTTTTAAAGACCGAAAATCCGCTATCCGTCAGACTCATGATTTCAGTCATACCATGCATCTGCGCACCGCTACCGTTATTCATTTGATGAAAACGCGTCGTAGCAACATAAACGCCCGATGTATTGCTGTAAATACCAGTCGCGACTTCATCCTGATCCGGCGTATTGTCACCGTGCGCCAGATAAGTCGGCGTGCCGCCACTTTCATCGAAACGCAATGCATAAGTGCTAATGCCATTATTGTTGTGTTGCGTTCCGATCACATACACGCGACTGTTAAATGTCGTAACACCTGTCACCATACGGTCATGCGCCTGGCCTGGGTTGGCGGTTTGGCTACTGGTGTCAAAAGTTTCGGTAGCAACACTGCCGTCAGCAGCATTGAGTTTTAGCAAGAATGGATTCAGCCCTACATGCTCACTCGCCGGCGTAGCAAAGTTGCCCAATGTATCACCAGCGATGTAAACGCCATTCAAACCGACAGCGATACCACGACCAAAATCCCGCGCCGCCGTACCATATTGTTTTGACCATGCCAGTGACAAGTCTGCACTATATTTAGCGACGACGACATCTTCCTGGCCCTTGCCGACTTCGCCATTCAATGCGCCTGTGACTGTACCTATGACGTATACTGACTGGGTGTTGGCGTCACTGGTAATTGCGTAGCCTTCCATGTCTCCTGATCCACGCAATATCTGTGGCGTACCCATAGGTGTAAGCGACGCACCATTCCACTGATAGCGTGCAACAAATAATGCCCGTTGTCCGGACGAAAAATCCGACGTCGACAGATTTCCGCGTGTAAATCCGGTGACATAAATATCACTACCAATCATCGTCATGTCATAAACCGGGTCGGCAATATCCAGATTTTCGTTGCTATCGGCGCCGGAACCAAATTGAACCAGATCCTTCACTTCACCCGAAAAGGCATCTATCGCTGCGATAAAACCATCGCCGTCATAGTGACTCACGGTATCGGTCAAGGCGCCCCAGGTTTCTCCCGCAATAATAATCGTGCCGTCACTAGAGACGGCTATCGCGTCGGCGTATTCATCCCAGTCGGTGGCAATAAAATTGGTAAACGGCGTAGCGCCTGCCGTTGTAAAGCTGGTACTGCGATCTGTACCAAAAAAAGGCGCGCTCGAACCATTTAACACTGTCGACAAGACAGTATAGGTATATTGTGTTTGCGGTTTGAGTCCCTGGCCGAAGTTGTATGTATCCGCGACGTAAAGTATTGCCGTCTGTGAATCCTCATCGACGCCAAGCTCTATATCCACATTTTGCCCGGTTTGTGTTTCTTTCAAAGTGACGGAGAATGAACTGACCGTAGACATCTCCACGCCATCGCCAAACTGGACGCGAATAGTCGAACGCGGACTGACATTGGTCGCATTATCCTGTGGATTAAAGACGGATTCGCTTGGACTGGTTTGGGTATGAAAATTGATATTGTGAACATTGCTGAGATGTGCGCCAGAACTACTACGCACCATAGTACTCACCATTACGTGCACAGGCGTGTCATAAGGTAATGGCATATACGGCTGAAAGCTGACGGTTGTGCTCCCTTCCTGATAGTGCACCTTTCCCTCTATCAATGACATGCCTTCCGATTCCATCACCTGAAAGGTATAGGCATTCAGCGAAGTCTTGTCCAGGGCCTGACTGAAGTTGACCTGTATCGTCTGTGATGGCGATACCTCATCGCTACCACTGGAGGGTGTAGAGGAATTGACCGAAAAATTACCGTTATCCCCAGGTGCTGCCACACCACACGAATTCAAAAATAATACCGCGAACGAAACCGTTGCGGCGATTAACCACATCCTTCTCATATTTTACTTCTCCCCATACGTTTGGTGTGCGCATATTCTTTTCGTTCTATGCAATCATTCAAAATGTCACGGCAATAGAAACTCCTGTGCGTTACGCATTGCATGCACTTCAGCGCATAAATATTTTTTAGCTCGTCTATACCCTGAGCAACCCACTAGAAAATGACAAAACCTAGGCCCTCGCTACCCGACCTAAACAAACGCGCATGCGCTCTTATACAAGGGCTGTGAACTGTAAAATGACATAGTCATCAGCATCTAATCGAGATTCTTTCCTCGCGTGGATTCCAGATAGGCGCCTAACTCCCAGTCCTGAAAGTGTTTGGAAATATCCGCCTCTGCCTGTATCTTACCTGCATTAGCCAGAGCAATTCTTTGCGTCAATCTCGCCTGCTTACTCAGTCCACGTAGACTTTCAAACACTTCGCCTGACATATAGTTCAGCCGATGCTCGATAGCGCGATTGCGTATAGCTTCGTCTATTTCAGCTGCGGCAATCTGATCAAAGTCCAGCGCATCACTGGCGATGGTAAAACGCCACTTACTCCAGAATGAAGGCACAAACGCAGCATATGAACACACGTGTTCAAAACTCAAAGACAGTTCCCGGTGTACATGCCAGTCGTCATTGAGGTCCACGTCATTCAATTCCATGCTCTGCACAACAACAATGCCACCAGGATTTAGATTGTGCGTCTTGAGAAAGGTATAAAACTCCTGCGTATATAAGGCCTGCGCCGGACCCTCCTCTATTGCGTCTACGACATCAATAACGATGATATCGAATTTTTCATCGGTATTTTTCAGATACTTGTAGCCATCTTCAAACCTTAGTTCGACTTTAGGGTGATCAAACGCACCACGATGATGGGTATACAGATGAGATTTACAGAGTTGTATCAGCTCTTCGTCAAGATCGATTAACACCACTCGCTCGACGCTCGGATGATAAAGAATCTCCCGCGCACTGGCCCCTTCTCCCGCGCCAATCACCAACACACTTTTAGGCTGGGCGTGAGATAGCATTGCCGGTTGTATCAAACTTTCGTGATAGATATGTTCATCTTTTTGCGCGGATTGAACGAAACCGTCAAGGAATAATACTTTACCATACGCATAGGTATCCAGGATGGCGTAACTCTGAAATGAGGTTTCTCCCGCTGCAATAACTTCTTTTATCTTGAAGTGATGACGTTCACCGGCGTTATCGTATTCATATACCCAATCCGGATGATTTCTGCCGGGAATCAATGGAAACTCTGATAAATTTCGGGCAACAACTCGCTCATCTGCTTTGGAATCTTCATCTGCGCAGGCTTCAATGTATTCATGCCTGCCAGCCCGGAAAGAATGACTAAGCCTGTCGACAAAATGCCGTATTTTGTCGTCTGCTCCTAGAAGAATAAAACTGACATTCACCTGTTGCGTGTCAGGCATTATCATCACGCTGATCTGCCCTTCTTCCAGAGTGATAACGCCAGAAATAATATTGTTTAATTCATTTGACTCAAGATGAATATCAACGCAATTCAGATCTGATGCCGTCGCAGCGCTAACAAACACTGTTGGTAGCTGTTGGCGATTTGTATAAAACGGGTAGTCACATTGAAAAAGCGCTAAAAATGACTGACTTGCCGTTAACTGCAAACCGGATTTCTGATAAATGGATAAGCTTTGAGTAATGTGCATTGTTCCCTCCGTTCGATTCAGACCGAATGTCGTGGAGAGTATTTAGAGTAGCGATATGACAAGCCGCCTGATCTGGCGACAAAACGCTGTTAACAGCAGAGCTAGCCTAATTGATCGATTAAAATTGCTGAATCAGAATCATAAGAAAAGGATGCATTACTTCCCTGCATGTTGTTTCTATTCCCCACATTTCGACTTATTTGCTAAATAATTGTTGTGATTTTCTTTTAGCGTAATCTATGTTCTACTAGAAACCAATAACAAGTCAATAGAACTTTTTTATTCTGGCTAATATAAAAACAATATAACTCAATCGGCAGAGGCCTGAAGTGAATATCATTGTTGTGGGAGCGGGAATAAGCGGATTGTATGCATCATTTTTATTACAGCAATCCGGCCATCAAGTCACCGTATTGGAAGCCGCTACGCGTAGTGGCGGACGTATTTTGTCTATTCACGATCGTGACGGCGGACGTATCGAACTCGGTGCGGAACTCGCTTATGCACCCGAATCCCGTTATATGCAGATGCTATCCCATCTCGGCGTCGGCGTTCGTCAACAAAGTGGCGACAGCTATTTTATTCTGGATGGTGAATTACATAAACGAGGCTTGAAACAGGACAACACGCTAAATCATTTGCTAGACACACTGGACTCGATAGAAGAGACCGCGCCTACTTCATTCAACGATATCTCTGTAAAAACCTTTTTTCAGCGACTGCAGTTCTATCCACTCTATCCTCGCGTTATCGAGGCATTTTGTTGTGAGTATGGCGCCAGCGCGGCACATCTTGGAATACGCCAACTGGCGGAGGAAGAAGGCGCATGGAAAGGTGGCGATGAGGAATTTTTCTGTGATCAGCCTATGATACGTATTGTGGAATTTCTGGAACAACAACTACTCGCACCAATACAATTTTCAAAACAGGTGAAGCACATTGAATATGAAAGTGGAGTGAAGATATACACTACGGAAGGCGAATGCTATGACGCCGACATCGCCTTGATTTCAGTCGGACTCGGCATATTGAAATCCGACACACTCAGTTTCTCACCACCACTACCACAAGAAACTCGGAATGCTATCGCATGCATGGGCATACAGCCGGGCATCAAAGTCATACTGAATTTCAAACACCCCTGGTGGCCACAGCATTTACTGACGATTGAGGGTGGAACCATGTGCTATGAATACCTGGCCTCCGCATATACCAGAAAGCCCACATTGACCGCATTTATTATGGACGAACAGGCACGCGCAGTTTCCCATCTAACACAAGAGCAACTCATTGAATGCTTGCTGGGTGAATTGAAAAATATTGGCTCTCCTGTGAGCAGACCAGAGGATCTTGATAGCTATTGCGTCAAAGACTGGGGGCGCGATCCCCTGCACCTGGGCGCCTATTCCTATCCAGCAGTGGGCAGTAGTGGCGCAAGAACCACACTCAGTAAACCCGTTAATAAACAGATCTACTTTATCGGAGAGGCATGCAACCAAAACGGCCATGCAGCAACCATACATGGCGCGATGGAGACCGCAGAATTTGCGGTGAACCATATCAACGCGCTCAATAACAATTCATCGACAACAAGAAAAGATACGCTAACGGTTTAATCATGGCCAGACGGTCCGGCAATATACTCTTTCTCTGGATATTCAAGAACTCCTTCGGATTTCTCGGACCGCTACTGCTCGCGGCAACCGTCGTCACTATTTGCGAATTATCGATACCGTGGATATTGGAACAAGTCATTGATGAAGCCATTTCCGATGACGTCGACATGAGCATAGTCAACCTGTTTGGTCTGTTGATGCTAGGCATAATTGTGCTGTTATACCTAGTCCACCATGTTTATTTACGTTATGAAATAAAATTGGTATGTAATACCAGCTTTCAAATCTATCGCCAGTTCTATTCTCACATCCTGGCGCAACCGCTGTCTTACTTCAAACGCAAGCGTAGTGGCGAGATATTGCACCGTGTGATGAATGACACCGCCGAGTTTGAACAAAATGCCCGCTATCTCTTATCAGATCTTCCCTATGAAATTATGATTGTTGTCGGGACTTTGATCATGATGATTTTTCTCGATCCGTGGCTGGCCTTTTTCGTATTCATATTTCTGGTCGCCACCTCGATCGTTTCCACCAAAATCGGACGCCCCTTGCCCGTACTGGAACGTCGGGTGCAAATGCTTGGCGCACGTTTTAGTAACCGTTTACAGGAAATCATTAACGGTATACGCACCGTAAAGACCTTCGGTAACGAAATGTTCGAGCAGCAGACCCTCGACGCGGCAAATCGCAAACGTGCCGACATACAACAAACCTCAGGAAAAATTGAAGCCTGGTTGCTACCACTCTTCGAACTCATGGAAACACTCGGCGTAATCCTCGTGGTGTGGTATGGGGCCCATTTAATTTTTCAGGACAAACTCACTCCCGGCGGACTAGTCGCATTTATTGCCTATATGGAAATACTAGCAGTCCCCGTCAGTCGCGCAGGTAAATACTATCGACACTGGCTTGAGGCCAGCGCCATGGCCGATCGTATTGTCGACTTTTTGCGCGATACCGATGACAAGGAAAACCTGTCGTCAATTAGTTGGGAGCATCCCAATCAACACATGATTAAAACAATACAATTCGACAATGTCAGCTTTACCTATCCGCGAACCGAAGGCCCTGTATTACACGATATACAGTTTTCCGTACAACAAGGGGAAATTGTATCGCTGGTGGGTCGAAACGGCTCCGGTAAAAGCACGACCATGGATTTGCTACAGGGATTCTATTTACCTGATACAGGCAAAATTCTCGCCGACGGTCAGAATATACATGACATGGAAATCAGTCTGTGGCGGCAGCGGGTAGGGGTGATGTCTCAAGAGGTATTTTTATTCAATACCAGTATCCGCGACAATATTCTGTATGGCGTCAAGAACGCAAGCGAGGCGCAATTAATGCTGGCCTGCCATCACGCCGGTCTGACGTCGTTAATTCAATCCTTGCCCAAAGGATTGAATACACGCGTCGGAGAAAAGGGCGGACGCTTTTCAGGCGGACAGCGGCAACGCATCGCCCTGGCCAGGCTCTATCTGATCAATCCGGCTGTCATCATTTACGATGAACCAACAGCCGCGCTAGATGGCGAAGCGGCAAAAGATGTTGCCCTGCGTATCCGTCGATTTGGTCGTGACCGCATATCCATTGTAATCGCCCACCAGGCGGAAATGGTTGCCGTCGCCGATCGCATTATTCTGCTGGATAAAGGACGAATTCATGCTCAAGGTAGTCACGACGAACTTTTTCAAAATGAACTGCTCTATCGCCGGCTATTCGCGTCCATTGAACACCGAGAGGAATTTGAACAACTCAGTCGTGAGTTTTCCTCATCCGGAATCTTCACCCAATCACATTTGAAAAATCTCACTGAGACCAGCTAGACCGAACAACCTACGCCTTCAAGCAATTGATGCACGCCCTGAGAAAAGAAACGGTCTTCAATCGACTTCACCTCATCGTCTTCTATTGCCATGCGCACGTCGCGCGGCAAAGACATCATATGGCGAAAAGTCATGCCATCGAAGAAACGAAGGCGCTCTTTCAATTTTCTTGCCTCCAAAACATTGTCGATGACCTCTTCACTGATTAATTTACAATGACTGACATCGCTGGCGGCCACAAATCCCCACTGTGCCGCAAAAGAAGGTATGAAACTGGTGTAGGCATTCGCGTAGGTAAAGACCTTATTCAAACCGTGCAGCACGGTTGCCAAGTCCGTCGTATCCCCCGGCGTCGCACTCATCGCCTGATAAGCCACGATTCCTTTTAATTCAAGAATACGTTTTAATGCTGTGAAAAATCGTTTTTGAAAAAATTCAATACTTCGAGATGTCTTGTTGATTCCGTCGCAGACATCCAGAATGATGACATCAAATATTTCTGTACTGTCGTATACGTAATCCAGGCCATTCTGTACGATGAGTTCCAATCGGGTATCGGAAAACGCCCCATCATGCCACTCGCTCAAATAGCGTTCACACAATTCAATTAGCAAGCCGTCGATATCGACCATCACGACTTTTTCTACGCAGGAATGCTTTAATACCTCTCTTGCCGTAGCACCCTCACCACCACCAATGATGAGGACATTCCTGGGATTCGCATGGGCGCACATCGCAGGATGAACCAGTGACTCGTGATAGCGATACTCATCAGACTCCACTGACTGAATCAACCCGTCAAGCAAGAGCATTTTGCCGTATTGCCGAGTCTCGTAAATAGAAACTTGTTGAAAAGGCGTTTTGCCATCATAAAGGCATTTTTTTATCCTGATTTTTTGCAAAACATCATCTGAACCCGACTCGTAATGAAATGACACAGAATCCATTGTATTTCTCCCCACTATACGTTTCCATGTTATTGTTAGCTTCAATTATTATGTTAGGAAGGATATCTTATACCAAGTGCGCGACTCAAATAATGAACAAATTGGAGACGAAGCAAGTTTCAGTATAGCCAGACTTACACTTCGACTCCAGCTGATACAGGCATAGTTACTGCACAGCCCCAAAGATAAGGATGTAATTATTGTACCTGGTTATCTTTCGCTCGAAGAGCTCAGTCAAAATACTTTTTAAATACCGTATTGTCTCTACCTATATTGAAGAAACTAATAGTAAAATGGTTTAATCTCTCATAAGTAGCTTATTTGAGACTATCATCTATCCAACGTAAACGATCACCTTGATGACGGCGGCTATAGACAACAACAGCGAAAGTAACCTGCAGGCAAGGATAGAGCAGGAGCAGGTCAAAGCGCTCTATGACAACCTGAACCTGACCGCCATCATTTCCGTCATCAATGCGGCGATATTGGCCTTTGTCGTTTGGGAGGAAACCGATCGTCAAACATTGCTGATATGGTTAAGCGTAACCCAGGGCTTAAGCGTTTTACGCCTTGCAGATCTATACCTCTACCGCTCGAAACAGATTAGACAGATTTCTCCTGCCTGGCGATTCAATCTGGGAACACTTTTTTCTGGCGTGTCGTGGGGGAGTAGCGCACTCTTGATCATCCCCAATGTTGCCATCGAATATCAATTATTCATCGCCCTGATTCTCGCTGGTAACTGTGCGGGTGCAGCCTCCACGTTTTCACATACCCGTACTGCCTTGTATGCCTTTATTGTGCCTATTACCGTTCCTTTTGTATTTCAATTCTTGCGAGGGGATACACAGATTGAAATCGCCGTGGGAATATTGGGCGCTATATTTTTTGGCGCTATCAGTGCGGCTGGATTACGTAACTTTAGGAACACCAAACAGAATATTGAGCTCAAACTCCAGGCGAACAGCCGGGAAAAATTGCTGGCCGCCAGCGAAGCCCGCTATCGCAGCCTGCTCAATAGCGCAGCTGACACCTTTCTGTTGCATGACAAAGAAGGCAGGATTTTAGACGTCAATAAAAGCGCCATCACCTCGCTTGGGTATAGTCGCGAAGAATTGCTGAACATGCGAATCAACGATATCGAGATCGGCATTCAAAATGACATTTTACCTTCGACTTGGGCGACGCTTACGCAAGGTGACGCGGTAACCGTTTCAGGCCTGCATCGTAGAAAAGATGGAAGCACGCTTCCCGTCGAACTTAAGCTGACGCTAATTACTGAACAGGAAAAGCCTTTAATACTAGCACTTTCTCGCGATGTTACTGAGCGCAAACGTTACGAAGATGCCTTGAAGCAAGCACATGACGAAGCACAACAGGCGAGTCGCGCCAAGAGCGAATTCCTTTCACGCATGAGCCACGAGTTGAGAACCCCAATGAACATCATACTAGGGTTTGCGCAACTTCTGGAGTTGGAGGAACTTACCCATGAACAAAAGGAAAACATTCACGAAATCTTGAGGGCCGGCAATCACCTACTTGAACTAATCAATGAAATTCTCGATTTGAGCCGTGTAGAGGCCGGCAAACTGTCTATATCGATAGAACCCGTATCGCTTAGCCTGACGATAGAAGATATCTTGCAAGCACTGGCGCCTCTGGTGGGTAACCAACTTATTACTCTGTCCCGCACCATTGACGGGGTTAAAACTCACTCTTTTATCGAATCGCAGGAAATTTACGTGTTGGCGGACAAAACGCGGCTGCGCCAGGTAATATTTAATCTGCTTTCCAACGCCATCAAATACAACCAGGAAAACGGTCAAATCATCATTGACGTTACGTCATCCGATACCAGAGTGTGCATTTCAATCAGCGATTCAGGAAACGGTATTGCAAAACAAGATCTGCCCTCATTGTTCAAACCCTTCAACAGACTGAATGCGGAACATTCAAATATTGAAGGAACGGGTATCGGTTTAGTAATAACAAAAAGGTTGATTGAATTAATGCAGGGCGAGATTGGCGTCGAGAGTGAGGAAGGTAAGGGATCAACGTTCTGGTTTGAACTGCCACGATCAGATGCCGCCGAGGCGCATACCGATCAAACTAGCCGGAACTCCACATTCAATTCAAAGACACTACAGGGACGAATACTTTACATCGATGACAACTCCCTCAATATATTTCTGGTCAGAAAATATCTAACGAAATTCTCCGACTTGGAGGTATTGTCTGCTGAGAACGCGCTGGAGGGTATAGAAAAGGCGACCAATAATAAACCGGATTTAATTCTGCTCGATATCAATCTACCGGAAATTAGTGGCTTCGAGGTTTTCAAACGCCTCAGGAATATACCCGAAACGAAAGATATCCCCATCATCGCGCTCAGTGCCAATGCACTCCCGTCGCAAATTCAGAAAGCCATGGATTGCGGGTTCGATGACTATTTGACCAAGCCCGTCGATCTCCTTTTGCTTGAAAAAACTTTAGAAAGAAAACTTCGTCACATGTAAAGTAAGCCATGCAGGTTTCCATTACACAAAAGAGTCAAAATGCACATTTTAGCCGTACTATGCCTTTTAATTGGTTTTTCTACTGCGCTTACCGCTGCGCCAACTCCCCAATCTGTGGCGCTTAGCGAAAAACAAATGCAATCTTTGAGACAAGGCAAGCTGGAGATTCGTGAAATCGCGGAAAACAACAAGGGACGCAGGTTTGAAGTCTATGCCATCATCAACGCTCAACCGCAAAAAGTCCTGGACGCGCTGCTCGACTATGAACACTATCCCGAATTTATGCCCAATGTGAAGCGCGTCGATATAGTAGAACAGACTGCCGATCACAACATTATCAATCAGACACTGGGCCTGCCTTTGGGGAAGATCAAACGTTATCGTCTGGAGAACCACATTACACGCAACGCCGATAGCATAGGTCTCGCCTGGCGCATGCTACCATGGCCCGAGTTACCCGCAGACGAGCGCATTGGCGACACGTCCGGGTATTGGATATTGCAAGCTCAGGATGAAAACCATACCTTAGTCGTCTACCATATCTATACTGATCCGGGTGATGTGCCTTTCGGTCTTGGCTGGATCGTGGACCTACTATCGACTAAAAGCGTACCCGATGTGGTGGAGAACACCCGCAACTATGTTCAAAGGAAGTGATATGACAAATCCCAGCATTCGCATCGGTTTACCATTGATAGGCTACTTGGTGTTCATACAGATATTGTTGCCTGCATACGCAGGCAGTGACACGGGAAACGAACTGAAACAGGAAATGCACACAAGCAAAATACAAATCGAGAAAATCATTGGCGATGCGATTTGTCAAACCGATGAACAATGTAAATCGGTCGCGATGGGTAATAAGGCTTGCGGGGGGCCCGCATTTTATCTCACCTATTCTCAACTGAATACCGACGAGAAAAAACTCACGTCGCTGGCTCAGCATCATCAGGAGCTGGCCCGCCAATACAATCAAATTACCGGGATGATGTCGGACTGCATGGTAGTAATGCCACCGCCGCTAAAGTGTGTTGAACAGCGCTGTCAAACAGCTCGCTAATAGTCCACCTGGAAATCGGAATATTCAACGGCGTTGATAGCCTGACAATCAATGTTCTTGACTTGCGCGGTAACAGGCCCCTGTCTCAACCAGTTCTGAAGTTTTTCGATATCTTCCTTCTCGCCACAGGCAATCACTTCCACATCACCATTGACAAGATTTTTAACCCTGCCGGTGATCCCAAATGCCTGCGCTATACGCACGGTGGATTGCCGAAAAAACACGCCCTGCACTTTGCCTGACACGACGCATCGCACACACAGAATCATGGCATGACGATCTCCGCCTGCTCGCCTTGTCTCACCAGCGGCTGCTCATGTTCAAACTCAACACGCAGACGATAACGACCATCTTTATCAGGCTCAACATCTGTTGCTATAGCCCTTGCTTTGTACATTTTTCCGTGAAACCTGACGGACACCTCAGAGACAGCTGGCACCACCTTCAAATCATCCAGAGACATGCGTTTTTCTGCATAGGCAGGATTGAATTTCGCCAACACAAGCAACGGTGTCGCCTGCAATTCGCTAATCACTACCTGTCCTGGCGCCGCGCTTACACTGACGACAACGCCATCAAAAGGCGCACGCAATTCACTATACTGTACGGCAAGTTTTGCCTGCTCCAGTTCCGCATGCGCCGCTTCCAGTTTTGCGCGTGCACGCGCGGCAGCTGCCCGTGCCAGTTCGAGTTCATGATCAGACAACACGGTTCGATCATAGAGCTCTTGCGCGCGTCCCAGTTCTTTGTCGCCCTCCTGCTTGTCCAGCTGAGCACTGTCGCGCAAGGCCTGCGCATGTTTTAAGGCGGTCTGAAATGTCTCGGGTTGCAGTCTTAGCAGTAAATCTCCTTTTTTCACCAGCGCGCCCGGTTTGCTCATTACGTCTGCCACGGCGCCGGAAACCAAGGGACTCAGCGTCACGCGTTCAGACCAGTTAATAGTGGCGGTGAACTCTTTCGCCAGACCAGGCACCGATAGCAGCAATCCTAGCAAAGCCACGAATGTTTTCACTTTACGACCTCCTCAACGGCACCACCTGTCAAAATGCGCAACTGTTCCCAGGCCAACGCCTGTCCATAAATTGCTTTTGCGTATTCCCACTTGGCGTTAGTCAACTCAACCATCGCATCACCCAGATCTGTCTTGACTTCCATTTCGTATATTGCGCGAGCCCGGTCCAGATATAATTCACGATAATTCTCTTTGACGGATTTTTCTTTTTTTTCGTTTTCCAGATCTTTGAAACGCGACCACGTTTCCAACACCTGTTGATCCAGTAAACGCTCCATACGCAGAACCGAGGCTTCCAGACGAGCAATACTCGCCAGTTGCGCGGATTTTTTCGCACCGACTATTCCTCGCTTGTATATTGGCACATCCAATACCAAGCCCGCCCGCCAACGATCGTTGGAACCCATCTGTCGCTGATAGGCCCCCGCTGCCAGTTCGGCATTTATTTGAGGAAAGTATTCGGCATTAATCGCGGCAAGCTTTGCCTTGGCCGATGCCAGTTCTGCTTTAAGTGCCCGTAATTGTAGATTACCGTCACGCGCCTGTTTTTGCAGGGTTTCGACTTCCGGTAACTTATGTCCCTTAAAGCCGATGGTCGGTGGTACTAGTTGCGATGGGATAGAATCGGGACGATTGAGTATCGACGCCAGTCGCGTACGCGTGATACGTTGCCGCATTTCGCTTTCCATGCGACTCCGAAATATGACTTGATATTCGCTCTCCGCTTTCAGCACATCTATTTCAGAATGCTGTCCCAGTTCCTGACGCATGCGTAAACGGTCAAAGCGTATAAAACCGGTTGCCATATCTTCATTGTCACGCGCATATCGCAAGTCAGACAATATGACATCAAAGTATGCGGCCATGATGTCGTGTCGACGTTGCAGCTGTGCGTGCTGCAAATACAATTGCTGCGCTTCCACAGACTGTGCGGCGGCGTCTACACGTCTGGCCGTTTTGCCAAAATCATAAAGTGGCTTGTTCGCCTGCACCACCAATCGATGATCATCTCGGCCGAGACTCAACAGCGACTCCGGTGGCTCAACCCAACGCACATGTCCCTGGGCGGAAATATCAAGACCACTGCTCGAAGCCGCGAGACTCTCTTCCGCCTGCGCCTGTTCAACGGCAGCCTGCAACATCGCCATATCAGGGTGTAACTCCTGAGCAAAACTCAGTGCCTGGCTTAAGGTTAAAGGCTGCGGCAGATCCGATTCAGCATGCGCCGCGAAACTGGCTAACATCGTTAGCGCAGGAAATAATTTCATGATTGCAGACAAGGCTAGCCCTTACCCTCGCTTTGTTCTTTTTTCATGCGCTTGAATTTCAGAAAAGGCATTGTCTTGTAATGTGCTTCTGCTACGTATTCCCCCAGCCACATGAATTCTTCAACGCCGGAAGTTTTACCGATGAAGCGCGACATGCGATTCCCTTCAAGATCAAAAAAACCAAATACTGGTGTCGCCCGCACCCGGTTATCAATAGCGGCAAAGGTTTTCTGCGTCTTGGCTATGCCCGCGAAATCGACTATTTCCAGATCGCCTTCCACATCAACAGAAAAATTCAAAAAGTGCTTGCGAAAATAGGCCTGGACCGAGGGTTGGTTGAGCACGTTCTCTTTCATATAGTGACAGAACGGACACTCATCCATTTCAAAAAATATCAACACGCCCTTCTTGCCCTGCGCCTTGGCCGCGGCCAACTCCTCTTTAAAATCACCAAAGGTTTCACTGAAAAAATACTGATAGGGGTCTCTCGGCGCCTCCGCCGACCAGGCGTAGGAACATGGCACCAACAGCACCAAAACAAACACCAGGGATTTCATAAGGGTCGCAAAAAGGAAGTTATTCATACGCGTTCAATGCCTCGTAAAGACATGACTATTGTAAAGACTATTGGACATCGCAAAACTGTGCTAATGCGCAAACTTTTTTATTTGGTTTTCAAGATAGGTTTGATCCACCCGTCCAATCTTGCGGTGAACTACTCTACCTTGTGGGTCAACCAGAAACGTGGTCGGTAGACCGGGAATCGCGCCCAGAGGACCTTCCTCCGCAGGTTCGGCCAATAAAATAGGGTAGGTAATCAGGTGTTCATCGACAAATTGGCGGACTTTTTCATCGTCGACGTCTTCAAGATTGATGCCCAGCACGACGGCATCCTTGTCTTTATGCTTATCATGAAAGAACACCAACTCAGGCATCTCCTCTACACACGGTGGACACCAGGTCGCCCAGTAATTGACCACTACCCACTTTCCGCGATAGTCAGATAGCTTGTGATTCTTGTTATCAAGATCACTCAAAACAAAATCCACGGGCGCAGAGACCGCATGTTTGTCTTGGGCATAGACAGAACTGAATATGCTGGTAAACACAAACAGCGCAACAACAAAAATTCGCTTCATTTCAACCTGCTTTGTAACATGTCATACCTATTCTATATCGGCCTGACCGATAAAAATACCAGCCTGCCATACATCGCACCGGTTTTTCTGGCCCGTGACTGGCATTACACTATCCACTTTATCGCCGTAAACTGGAACTGGAAGCCGAAATGACCATTATCAGACAAGACGACTTTATCGCCAGCGTAGCCGACGCCTTGCAATATATTTCCTATTATCATCCTGTGGACTTTATACAGGCGATGGGAGCAGCTTATCAGCGGGAGCAATCCGCCGCCGCAAAAGACGCCATTGGCCAAATTCTTGTTAATTCGCGCATGTCTGCACTTGGACATCGCCCGGTCTGTCAGGACACCGGTATTGTCGTCGCCTTTGTTGAAGTCGGAATGAATGTGCAATGGGCAAGCTCTATGACAGTGGAGGACATGGTCAACGAAGGTGTTCGTATCGCTTACACCAATCCCGACAATCCGCTTCGTGCCTCGGTGGTAGCAGAGCCAGCCGGTCGACGCAAGAATACCGGCGACAACAGCCCTGCTGTTGTACACATCGAACTGGTTCCCGGTGATACCGTTAAGGTCACGGTCGCCGCCAAAGGTGGTGGTTCAGAAAACAAATCCAAGCTCGCTATGCTCAATCCCTCCGATGACATCGTCAAATGGATCACCGACGTCGTGCCAACCCTGGGCGCAGGCTGGTGTCCACCCGGCGTACTCGGCATCGGTATTGGCGGTACCGCAGAAAAAGCGGTGTTACTGGCGAAGAAATCATTAATGGCCCATATCGATATGCATGAATTGCTACAGAGCGGGCCAAAGTCTGCACTGGACGAATTACGTCTGGAAATCTACGAAGCAGTGAATAATCTCGGCATAGGCGCGCAAGGTCTCGGTGGACTGACGACGGTGCTCGACGTGAAGATTCTGGACTATCCTACTCACGCCGCATCAAAACCCGTGGCGCTGATTCCAAATTGCGCCGCTACTCGCCATGTCCATTTCGAATTAAAAGGCGAAGGCGCAGCGGAACTGAAACCACCCAGTCTTGATGACTGGCCGGAGATTAGTTGGGCGCCCGGCAGCGATGCCCGCAAAGTCAATCTTGATACCTTGAGTGCTGACGATGTACAGGCCTGGAAACCCGGCGAAACGGTTTTACTCAACGGCAAGCTGCTAACCGGAAGAGATGCCGCGCACAAGCGGCTGGTGGATATGATCGCCAAGGGGGAAACCCTGCCTGTGGACTTCAGGAACCGCTTTATCTATTACGTAGGGCCTGTCGATGCGGTACGCGATGAAGTCATAGGCCCCGCCGGTCCGACGACAGCGACACGTATGGACAAATTTACCGAGACCATACTCGCCAGCACCGGTTTGATCGGCATGGTAGGCAAAGCGGAACGTGGACCAACCGCGATTGAGGCGATCAAGAAACACAAGGCCGTGTATTTGATTGCTACTGGTGGTGCAGCCTATCTTGTCGCCAAGGCCATCAAATCCGCACGCGTGCTCGCCTTCGAGGATTTGGGCATGGAAGCGATATATGAATTTGACGTCGAGAATATGCCGGTGACAGTGGCCGTCGACTATCAGGGCAATTCCGTACACAAGACCGGTCCAGAGGAATGGCGAGTCAAGATCGCCAAGGGCATACCAAAGGCGTAAACATCTTGCTGTAACAATCTCTACCGCTATGGATCTCTACTGTGTTCACAGTGGAGTATCCCCATGCGTCAATTGCTACTGCTCACCTGCCTGTGCATGTCGTCTGCATGGGCAGACGGAGAATTCAAATCGAATTCGGCTTTACTTGACCAGATTCAGATCGAAGGTCTGCGGCGGACCGCGGAATCTGTCGTTTTACAGGAATTACTGGTAGAACCTGGCAAGACTATTTCAGAAAAACAACTCGACGAAAGTCTGCGGCGCCTGCGCAATCTGCGCATCTTTTCACGGGTCGAGCCGGAAGTTACCAACACCGGTGACAATAACGTCACACTGATTACTCGCGTTGAGGAAAAGTGGACGACGGTTCCAATTTTGCGTGCGTCTAGCGGCGGTGGTGCCAATTACTTTGTCGTCGGTGCATACGACATCAATACCTTCGGCAAATATAAAGAGCTAGGCGGGCAATACGAAAACTATAATGGTGAGCATTCCGCCGTAGTCTGGTATCGCAACCCACGTTTTATGCGACAACGTCTGCGTTTTGGCCTGGACATCTGGTCGGTGTCGAGACCGTATGTGCAATACGACAAGCTGGCGCAGCCGCAACTTTCCTTTCTGCTAAATCGAAAAAAACTGAACACCTTTTTTGATTGGGAATTACGTTCATGGCTGAGGCTAGGCCTTGGACTGGAATTAAACCGTGACACCCTCAAAAATATCGCAGACGGCCAAGACATCTATAAGAGTGACGCCAATATAGCCCGGCTAAGCGCTACGCTGGGACAAATCGACTATGACAATTATTTGTTACAGGGAATGCAGGCTACCGTCACTATCGAAAATGCATTGGCCTATTCTGCCAGTCAGGAAAAATTCCTGCGCATAATTTCTGAAAACCAACTCTATTTCATACTCCCATGGCGTTCCAATCTGGCCATGAATCTTCGCCTCGGCTATACCGATAGTGAAGCACTGCAACATGTATTTTATCTCGGTGGACTGGAGAATATACGCGCCTACTACGACACGCAATTTCAGACACAGGCGTTCTGGCAGTACAATACTGAATACCGCATTCCGAGTTTTCGCAATAGCTGGCTGGTATTGCAACATACATTTTTTGTCGATGCCTTGCAGATCATGCAAGGATACACCCACAGCAATCCCTCGCCGATCTACGCCAGCGCCGGCATGGGCATACGCCTGATATCACC
The DNA here is from genome assembly GCA_029881255.1 of Gammaproteobacteria bacterium. Classification (NCBI taxonomy): domain Bacteria; kingdom Pseudomonadati; phylum Pseudomonadota; class Gammaproteobacteria; species Gammaproteobacteria bacterium. Next base: position 119,124 of record JAOUMY010000001.1, read on the forward strand.
AAAGGTTTATCGTTTAACACTGCGTCTGGATATCGCCTTACCATCCCATCAGGGAGGAAGTGTGTTTTCTATGGGCGCGCAGCAATTTTTCTAAGCTGGCGTATCTCGAACGGCAAAGGACAGCGCCTCACCGGGAAAGTCATCCAGACAAAATACCGTATGCCAGCAACACGCCTCAAGTGAAGCCTGTGGCAGCAAAATCACATCGCCCGCGTGAAGTATGTATGCATGCCCTTGCGCCACCAGTCGCGCGAAAAACGCGGGGATATGATTTAACAGAATCTCCACTGTACCGTCTTCTCTGTCGTCAAATCGTTCCGACCAATACTGGCGCTCACCACGGTTTTGCAGAATATCGGAGATCTCAGAGGATTCAAAATACGAAGACAACGTCGTTTCGATATTTTCCGTATCCAGAAACGCCAGAAAATTATCCAGCAAATCCGATTTGGACAAAGCCAGCCACGCCGTGGAACCAAACAGTTGAGCATAGACCACGCCATCATGTCCGCGCTCAACATCGTGATGAAACAAGGCGCCACCATTGGGTGCATTAAAATAATAAATTCTCTCCACGAAGGCGGTTTTCTTTATCCCTGTCACCTGGCGCAATGTCTGACCGAGTGCGGCATTTGATGTAATGGCCGAGGATTCAGGAAATATCGCCTCTGCCAACATCGCTGTCAGCTGTTCCTTGTGAAAATTACTGGCGACATCTTCATGTCCCTCTCGTCCATACGAAAAACGAAAGCGCAATGAAGCATCGTCATCTTCGAAGGACAACCACGACGCCTTCATCCAGATGCTTACGCCGTCCTGATCTTCGCCCTCCGCAGTTTCAAACTCCAACTGCTCGATACCCTGTCGATCGCTTTCATCGCTAAATCCGCCAGCAAACTGAAACTCGTTTTCGATTCGATCGAAGTAGCCCAGCTCGTTCATCATGGACATAACCGATTCGCCATCGAGTACACCTTCCACCAAGGCATAGGTTTGTTCCATATCTGGTTCGACGGCCGCGAGTCGGTCGCTCACGATCGCACGCAAATGCAGTGGACGGGCGCTGCGCCAGATACTCTCCATATCCTGGACCGGCTTCTCCGCGGAAGCATCTCGCACACCCAGCCAGCCCAGCTCTACGCCACGGCGATAGATAAAATGCTGCTCACTACAGCGATTTTTTTGCGCTTCCACTGCCGCAGCATCTGCGCCCATATCAGGCCCGCCAAGAAACACTGTCGTCGATTTATTCACCTGCATACTCCCATGCCGAATGCATGACGATGGTAGCTGATACACCGTCTTTTCGCCACATCAGTGCAACTCCCGCAGCCACTGTACAAAAAGTCAGATGTGACACAGCTCACATTTTTCCAATCGGCCAATGTGTGAAGCAATTGGCGCTTTATCACTTGACAGCAAATCCTCCGGAAATCAACAGCGTGAAAGTCTTCACAGTTCCTGTTTTCCCACGCTTGCGCTGTGACCAGGTTTGCATTGTTGGCCCTCGAAAATACCACGCTACAGACGCAAACAGAGGCAGTTCTTGAGTTGCCCATTTACAAAAACAAGGAACTGTATAATGAAAAAACTGCTTGCCCTTAAGTTATTTTTGTTGCTAATCGTCAGTTCATCATCGGCATTAGCTTGGAGTCCGGAAGCATCAAAAGCTTCCCCGAATAAAAACGAATGGACGCATTGGGACAGTGCAATGGAAGTTGCCTATTTCATGACGCATGTTGCTGACTGGGGACAGACACGTAGCATTAGCGGCCAGTGTAAAACCGGCGCTTACCGTGAAATGAATCCTATACTGGGAGAGTGTCCGTCACTCATTTCGGTGAATGCCTATTTTATTGGCACCGCATTGCTGCACGCAGGCGTGGCTTACGCACTTCCGCCTAAGTATCGTCGATTATTTCAGTCGACAACAATCGTGACGCAAATCGGCGTTGTTTCCAGCAATGCCAGTATCGGACTGGATATCAGTTTCTAACAAACGAATTCAAGGTTAGGGCAACAGGGAAGATGTAGCCCGGGGTTATCCCCGGGCTTTTTTATTTCTCGAAATTTTTCACTACCCATTTATCTTTGTTAGACTACCCCTCAACTATCAAACCGCTATACGAGGACTATTCATGCGTCTTTTGCATACCATGTTACGCGTCGGGAGTCTGGAGAAGTCCATCGAGTTCTATACACAAGTGCTCGGGATGCGTTTATTACGTCAGAAAGACTATCCCGATGGCGAATTTACACTGGCCTTCATAGGCTATGGAGAGGAGTCAGAACAAACCGTCATCGAACTCACCTACAATTGGGGCGTGGAGAATTACGACCTGGGCAGTGGTTATGGCCACATTGCCATTGAAGTGGATGACGTCTATGCCGCCACAGAAGCCATACGCGAACGTGGTGGAAAGATAATGCGTGATGCAGGACCGATGAATGCTGGCACAACAATTATTGCATTCGTTGCTGATCCTGACGGTTACCCGATTGAATTGATAGGGAAGAAATCCCAGGCCTGATCTGCGCAATAGTACGACCAGTGGCTTATAAGCGCTCTTCAACCAGGCTCAGCATATCCACAAGGTCGAAGGGCTTGAATATACAGCCGGTGATCTGGAATGTATTAAACGGGTCTCTCAAGCTATTTCCATCTGTATGGCGAATGGCAATCACCGGCCCCTCGAAGCCCCGGTCTTTCACAAAGCGCAGATGCGCTAACACCGCCGAAAAGTAATCCTCGACCAAATAGACCAAACCTGCACAGTCCTGATAAGCGACATCGTCATAGTCACATCGTTCGATCAGACAATATCCGTTAGCTTTAACGCTATGCGCAAGCTCGTCGCGGGATATCTGAGTTTCAGTAGCGATAAAGTGGATACTACGACTACTACGCTCCTGCTCAAACATCGCAAGAATTTTTTGCGTATCTGAGAGAAGCTGATGGGTAAATTCATCATTCGGAAACGCTTCAAGCGCCACCTGTGGCCAGCGAAATCCGGTCATAAACAACACTGGCATCTGGTGGTGTTGCGCACGTATCTTCGATAAAACGGTTATACCGTCTATGTCGGGTAGATTGACGTCAAACAGACACAAATCGACAGGATTCGATTGAACATGCTGCAAGGCCTCCACCCCGGATTCGGTAGATAACACATTGACCTTGAGTACATCCCCGAGAACTTCTCTGAGACCCTCAGCGAGATCGCTATTGTCCTCGAGAATTAAAATATTTTTCATAAAGGTCCGTTGTTACACCACTATGTTCAAATTAGCAAAATTTGTTCTAATAATACATAGCGCAAGAACGTCACATTTCGTCGAAGTATGCAATACCGCATAGTTGCGGAACAATTTCGAAATAGTTGAGTGAATCAGTGTAAACAATCTTTTCGAACCCTTGCGAATCTCGATGGATATCACTCACCACGACAAACCACTCGTTAGTTTTTTCTATGCATGACACGCACGCGCGCATACTTCTTTTCACGCTTTACGTACAGGACGTTACGTTTATTTACACACTTTCGCAGTTTTGTGAATCACATAACAGACTAATGAATTCGACATTGAAAACTGTCGCCAAAGGCCGTTTAATGAGTCAAGTACACGCTCTTACTGTGAGGAGGCTGAAAATGAAGATCGACGGTGGTACCTTCGCCAACATGCAACAGATCCAGAAAACGGTTTCTCAGATTGAGGGAACTAAGCGCACCTCTACGGACAAGACCATTAAGCATCTGGAAGTGGTCGATGCCAAAGCAAGTCGTTCAACGGAAAAGGTTGTCGACTCTGCGATTGATACCCAGCATGCTGTCATACAGGCCAAAGGTAATTTCATAGATACCTTGGCATAAGATCTCCTCAGATAACGACAAAGGGCGTCTCTTAGGCGCCCTTTGCATTTTAGGCCCACAATCGCGCTGTATTGCAGTATGATGAACAACCTTCTTCATGTATGACATATTGCAATGCCGGAACAACAACCCCAATACGCCGACCTTACACCTGACGTGATTCTTTCTGCCGTTGAGACACAAGGCTTTCAATGCAGTGGCGCGATGCTCGCGCTAAACAGTTATGAGAATCGTGTCTATCAGTTAGGCATGGAAGAGGGGCCGCCATTAATTACCAAGTTCTATCGCCCCGGTCGCTGGCGCAATGAACAGATACTTGAAGAGCATCAATATAGCCAGGAGTTAGTAGAGCGTGAAATTCCCGTGATCGCGCCACTGCTCAACGCACAAAATAAAAGTTTGTTTGAATATCAGGGCTACCGCTTTGCATTGTTTCCGCGACGCAGTGGACAATGGCCGGAACTCGATAACGCGGAAAACCTGCTTTGGCTTGGTCGATTTCTTGGGCGCATACACGCCGTCGGTGCCATCCGTCGTTTTGAGCACAGACAGCGACTAAACGTGCAAAACATGGGTTATGACTCTGTCGCCTTCCTGGACGAACACGGATTCCTGCCGGATTATCTTCGCCAAAACTATCTCACCGCCGCCACGCAACTTCTCGATGAAATCAGCCAGATTTTCGAATCCTTTGGCCCGTATCGCATATTGCGCCTGCATGGCGACTGTCATCCGGGGAATATCTTGTGGACAGAAAACGGTCCGTATTTCGTAGATCTCGATGATTGCCAAAGTGGGCCAGCAATACAGGATCTCTGGATGTTGCTTTCCGGTGATCGACAGGTTCAGGAATGGCAGTTACAACAGATTATTCGCGGTTATAACGATTTTTTTGAATTTGATCCCTATGAATTGAGCCTGGTCGAATCGCTACGCACCTTGCGTATGATTCATTATTCCGCATGGCTCGCGCGACGCTGGGATGACAGCGCCTTCCCCCTTGCATTCACCTGGTTTAATACCCCCCGTTATTGGGAGGAGCAGCTAAACCAGCTGCGCGAACAGCAGGACAAGCTACGCGAGCCACCGCTCAAGCTCAACCTGTAACTCGCTTTAGATTGCGCGCAATCGCCTCGCTGATTTGCGGGCCGATGGTTTGCCCACCTATATAGGAATCGGTGAAAGCATATTCATACTTCAGATCCGTCAGCGCGATTGCCCCAATCACCCTATTTTCCCAGGAGTAATCATCGCTATGTTCACTGAGCGTTGGTAGTCCCGCGTCGTCCATATCCAATGCAGCGCCAAAAAAGATTGTTGCCGGAATATTGCGCAACCTCAACGCACAATTCCCCCGCGTACGCCCTGACATGGGGAGAAAATCGATTGTCCGTGAAAGACGGGTTTTGTTATCTATGATGACATCCACATGCCCGCTTATTGACGTTTGCTCAGCAGCAGAAGCAATAGCTTTAGCATTTAAATACTTACGCCAGTCATCGAGATCAAACACGGCGAGATGACTCGTCAGAAAAATGTAAGCAACTCCCTTGTCACGCAGCTTTGCCGCCAGTTCAGGGTCGAATTTAGGCGTATTTACCAGAATACCGCCACATTCCTTGTCATGAATCAGATACACCGCCGGCGACAGCCTTCCATCCTGTACTAAAGTAATTTCGCGCCCTGCTAGTTTGCATATGGTTTTCAAATGGTTACTAACCTCTCTTTACAGCGTACATGGCATACAATTTGAAACAATTTATGTGACCGTAGACGAATTCCCCTTTGCGCCAATCATACTGAACGGCTAAAGGAAAATTCCAACCACCCGATAATTAGAAACCTTATCCAGAGGGGTAAAAAGGAGAAAACCATGATACATAAAGTCCTGGTGGTAGATGATGGAAACGAACGCATAACGGCACTTATAACGGGGTTAAGTGATGCAGGATACGAAGTTATTGTAGTACAAAATTCAAACTTGCCTGCGTTGCAGGAACACATTCGAACACACCAACCCGATTTTCTGATGTTGGATGAAGACAATGTTATCGATCTTTCCAACAAAGAATTCGATATCACCAACATCGCCGCATAACCCCTCACTTCAGGAATAGTTTTTGCTCTCGTTTAGTATCGCCTAAACGAGAGCAAAAACATTCCCATGGACTTCGCCACCCTCGCTGGATTGGTTTCCGGCATCGTCATTATCACGCTGGCGGTTGCTACGGGATCCAACTTCTCGGTATTTATCAACCTGCCTGGTTTTCTCATTGTACTTGGCGGCACGGCGGCAGCGGTATTGATCAAGTTTCCGCTCAAAACCTGTCTTGAAAGTTTTATCGAAGGCTTGAAGACGGCGTTTGTCGATCGCTCAGAACGTCCTCTGGATCTCATACACATCGCGACTCATTTAGCGGACAAAGTGAGAAGACACGGGCGTCTTGTGTTGGAAGACATTCACATTAAGAATGCTTTTTTCAGAAAAGGCTCAATGCTAATCGCCGATGGCCGTAGCGAAGAATTTATCCGCAAGGTTATGACGATGGATATGGATCAGACTATCGAAAGACACTTGGTCGGTGAACGCGTATTTCGTGCCATCGGTGAATCCGCACCCGCATTCGGTATGATCGGCACCCTGGTCGGTCTGGTGCAAATGCTGTCAAATATGGAAGACCCGAAGGCCATTGGCATGGGTATGGCCGTCGCTTTGTTAACAACGCTATATGGCTCATTGATTGCCAATCTTGTGGCGCTGCCCATTGCAGATAAACTGCAAATGCGCGCTTATGCCGAACACACCAACAAGGCATTGATAATAGAAAGCCTCGTCAGCATCGAGAAAGGGGTTAACCCGAAAATTATGGAAGAAGTTCTGCTTACCTATCTGCCAAGCCGGGAACGTGAAGCAGCAGCAAGCGGTGAAACAAGTCATAGCGTTCCCGATGAGTTAAAAGGCCCGCGCTAGACATGGGATACGATGTCAAATACCAGCGACGCAATAATACGCCCGTCTGGATGGTGACGTTCGCCGACATGATGGCCCTGCTGTTGACGTTTTTTATCATCATGCTGTCTTTTTCCACTATGGATTTGAAAAAGTATAAAGCCGTTAGTAGTGCGATTGAACAGAGCTTTGGTCAGGGCCAACCACACGAAGAGAATACCTCTGCAATAAAACCCATCGTCCCCTTACCCGAACCAGAGCCCAAACACAGCCTGGAAAAACAACTCCTGAACATTTTGCAAAAAGAAATCTCTGAGGGGGTATTATTTGTTGAGAGGCAAGATCAACTCATCATTATCCGCTTTCCAGAACAAATTGCCTTCTCCAGCGCTAGCGATCGACTTCGTCCCGAATTTAGTCCGCTGCTGGAAAAGATTGTTTCCGTCGTAACGAAAAGCGAAGGTGAAATCGTTGTCACCGGTCACACTGACAAGCTGCCGATCAATACCGAACGCTTTCGTTCAAACTGGGATTTATCTGCCGCACGCGCGGTTTCAGTTGTGCACGCCATGCTGGAACACTCTCAGATAAATCCAAAACGGATGACGGCTCAGGGGATGGCAGATACCCGACCATTGGATGCGGCAGAAAACACCGCTTCCAATCGACGGGTTGAAATCTCCATACGCGAAATTGAATAGCGCCTAGACTGCGATAGAAGATTATCTAGCGTATCGCCACATCCATCATCGTTGCATGCCCATCAGACGACACACCTTCTTATCCAGGCTGTCTATGCTTGGCCATGTATTCATCCTTCATCTTCTTCACCTTACCTGCCAGCAGGATGAGACACAACAGGTTTGGTATCGCCATTAGAATATTAGTGAGATCGGCCAGCCCCCACACCAGATGCAATGGCACGGCAGCACCCACCACAACCAGGCCGGTATACACAACACGATACGGCATCACTGCCTGCTCGCCAAAAAGAAAACGCGCAGAACGGTCACCGTAATATGACCATGCAATTATCGTAGAGAATGCGAACAAGGTCAGACCAATACCGACTACCCACGCGCCACCTTCACCCAATGATTGACTAAATGCGTAGGCGGTTAACGCTGCGCCGACTGCGTCATCCGGTTTATTGAGATAGCTGCCGGTGATAATAATGACCAGCCCCGTCAGCGTACAGATAATGAGGGTGTCTATAAAAGGTTCCATCATTGCCACCAAACCTTCGCGCACCGGCTCATTCGTTTTAGCGGCGGCGTGCGCCATGGGAGACGAACCCAGACCTGCCTCATTGGAAAACAAACCTCGCGCCACGCCCCAACGTATTGCTTCGCCAATAGCGGCGCCACCAACAGCCCAGGGATTGAGCGCATGATTCAACACCAGATAAAACGCATGTGGTATCGCCTCAATATAATTGATCAACACAATAACTGACGCTGCGATATACATCACAGCCATAAAGGGAACGATTACGGCAGCGACTTTGGCAATACGCTTAACGCCCCCGAGTATCACCAGGCCAACCAGGGTAGCCATGATGATTCCTATCCACCAACCATTATCTTTCAACGAAGGATTGATAAAAGACAGTCCGTCCACAACAGAATTGGCCTGCACCATATTGCCGATCCCAAACGAGGCAATCAATGCAAAGACCGCAAACAGCGTCGCGGTACGTTTCATTTTCAGACCATGTAATAAGGTATACATAGGTCCGCCAGCAATCTGACCACCGGGATGTATTTCGCGATATTTCAATGCCAGCGTACACTCAGTGAATTTAGTCGCCATCCCAAAAAACGCAGTTACCCACATCCAGAAAAGCGCTCCCGGCCCGCCAAGAGATATCGCTGTTGCAACACCGGCAATGTTTCCAGTGCCTACTGTTGCAGATAGTGCTGTAGACAGGGCCTGAAAATGCGTTACCTCGCCTGCGTCATCTGCCTTAGAATACTTTCCACCGATAAGCTGCATGGAGTGACGAAACCCACGGAACTGAATCATCCCCATTCTTATCGTCAAGTAAAAACCGACGCCGAGTAATACGCCAAGTGTCAGCGGACTATTCCACAAAAAACCCGATGCAGCTCCCACGATCTCTGTCAGCCATTCCATATTTCATTCACTCGCTGTTCAAATGTTTCCAATAATTGCAAAGCACATTCCATAATCCCACAACCGCCTAAACGTATTCAAACAATATTTACATTCCAGTCTTCATTATCACGGTACTAGTAGTCAATTTGCGCAGCCCAAAAGCCGAATAATGTAAAACGATCGTTACAGAATTGCGTACATGTCTTTCACAAAAACAATGCTGGTTTTACTTACCATCGGAGTGGTAATACACGCCGTGGGTCTTCCCATTCTTGCACTGCTAAATGGAAGCTCATCGCTGATGCTAATCGCCAGCATGGCACTATCGTTAGCGACCATCGTTCTCCTTTACCTCTATGCTCGCTCACACGGAAAAAATGTACAGGAAGCACGCATACAGATGCAAAACATTAATCGGCGCATGCAATTAATCGGCGATATCAGCATGGTGGCAACAGGACAATATCAACTCAATCGTAATGTGATACATCTTGGCCTAAAGAGCCTGACGCATTACCTAGGCGCATCTGCCGCTGTCTTTGTAGCGTTTGAAGGACAACATGCGAATTCAGACGAAAGCATACAATCTTATATAAATCGGCAACATTTTAAGCGCCCAGAGGTTTCCGGTCTCCTGGAAAAACTGGAAGCACTCGCGATCACCGACTTCGCGCTGCCCAGTTTTCGAAAATTCTCCCACACCGTTCCAACACAGCTTTACGACAATCTGCAGTCTCATGTCCTATTCAAGAACCACGGACAGTGCAAGCATTTGTTGATACCAATACTTTCCGGGGGAAAAAACTATGCCTTGATTAGTGTATTTCTAAAGGAAGGCAATATATTAAATCTTGATCAAATAGAATTTCTCAATACCATCGCCGGCTATTACGGCAATTTTTTCGAATTGACCGACAACCGACAAAGCCTCAACGACCACATCAGACGCTTAAAGAATTCACAACGGGTCGCGAAAGTCGGATCATGGGAATATAGTCTACAGAACAACAACACCTACTGGTCGGACCAGGTATTTGATATTTTCAATCTGGGCGTTAACTCGATTACACCAAGCATCGACGCACTCATCGAGCTCGCTCATTTCTCCGAACGCCGTCGTCTGCGCACATTTTTATACTCTTTGAAGCCAGGCGAAGAACGTACTTTCGAGTATCACGCAACAAAAGCAAACGGCGAGGAAGTTGTCATCTGCATACGTACTGATGGAGACAATAAAAACGATAATGTACTGGCTGGCGTCATTCAGGATGTCAGCGAACAATACCGCCTTGACCAGTTAAAAGAAGACTTCATCTCTACTGTCAGCCATGAATTGAGGACGCCACTTACCGCCATAAAAGGCTCACTATCGCTGATTGACTACGATAAAAAGTCGAATACCAGCGATTCCGACATACATTTATTGGATATCGCCAGGAAGAATATCGATCGTCTGTTATTTCTGGTCAATGACATCCTGGATATACAGAAAGCCAATAGCGGGCAAGTGGAATTAAAACTACAGAACATTGACCTGAACAATCTGGTTACTGATGCACACAAACAAATGGCTCACTACGCAAGCCAATACGGTACCGAGATTAAACTTAGCAAACCTGATAAACCGATAATTTCCAGCATTGATAGTAACCGACTAAACCAGGTATTACTCAACCTGCTATCCAACGCCGTAAAATTTTCACCCGAAAACAGTATCATCGAGCTGCGCCTGGAGGAGCTCGAAAACAAAGCACGGATACTGATAGTAGACACCGGACCTGGAATACCGGATGACTTGAAAGACAAGGTATTTGAAAAATTCACGCAGGTAAACGCACAAAATCTGAAGAAGACCAGAGGAACGGGGCTAGGCCTGTGTATATCCCGGCTCCTGGTTGAGAAGCATGGTGGGAAGATCGGCTTTTATAGCAACCCTATAAGGGGAACCACCTTTTATATCGAACTTGACACCATTGATAGCACGCCTGCTCAGTTACCCGGCAAGCCTGGTCAAAGTAACCCAAGCTTGCCACAAGCACTTGTGATTGAAGACGACGTAGCCACCAGTCGACACTTAAAAGCGGTGTTACAACGGTTAAACGTCAGCGTTGACTGCGCGTACAGTACGGAACAGGCTGATGACTTGCTCGCAAAAAAGCGCTACGACCTTATCACTATCGATATTATGTTACCCGACAAGAACGGTGTTACCTACGTTAAGGAAATACAAGCGAATAAAGAAATGAAGAACGTTCCGATTTTGATCATTTCCGCCATCACGGAAATTATGCAGAAAAGCGAAGAGGCGAAAGGCGTACACGTCTATAAATGGTTTAGCAAACCTTTCGACATAAAAGCATTTGCTGCGACGATTGAGGAACTGACTAACAAGGACAATACCACTACGACCCGCCGTGCCAGTTAATCTCCTGCGACGATGACTCGATTTCGCCCACTCTCTTTCGCAGCGTAGAGTGCCTTGTCAGCGCGTTCAAACACATCGTCCATATTATCGCCTTCGACAAACTCCGAGATACCGCAGGAAATCGTTATCGAAACCGGTTCTCCCTTGAAGTGAAATCCGAGCGCCTCGATAGTCGTCCGTAATTTTTCAGTAACCGCTTTAGCAGAAGACTTATCGGCGCCAGGCATAATCAACACAAACTCTTCGCCACCAAATCTGGCTAGATAGTCGGTTTCCCGTATTCGTGAAGCCAGCGTCTTAGCAATGGTTTTTAACGCCTTGTCGCCAGCGACATGCCCATAGTTGTCATTAATACGTTTAAAATGATCCACGTCAAACACCACCACCGAGAGCGGATGGCCAAAGCGCTTCCAACGCGCAAATTCCTCGTTTATCCGGCCTATATAACCTAGCCGATTCGGAATGCCCGTCAACGCATCCATTTGCGCCTGTATGCGCTCCTCCTTCACCTTGTCGCGAAGTTTGACGGTTTCCTCTTCCAGTTCATTGAGGCGAGATATCAGGCTTTTTACTAATTGACCGTCTTTTCCATGGCGCGTATTTTCATCCTGGCGAAATTTTGAAACATGACTTTCAATCGCTTCGATACGACTTTGAATCGTCTTCTTCAAATGGTCGATTTCATCTGTTTCGGCCATGGTGTTGCGCAGGCCGAGCATTTCTTTTTTAACGGCATCATTCAGTTCATTGCCTCTCTTCAATGACGCCATGCGTGACTCTTCATTGCCCTGGATAAAAGTATCCAACTCCTGGAGCCTGCCAGTCACCTGCTTCAAAAACGACTCAGTATCCAGTCGCTCATTGTTAATCTTAATGCGTATGTCATTGGCAATTTCTGCCACCAGTTCCAACATGCCCGACCAGGAGCCGGATGACACCCCCGCCTCCAGACACTTTTTCAGTAGTTCAATCTTGTCATCAAGATCTGTTGGCAAACTGATGTTTTGCAGCAATTGATAGAGAATTTCGGAAATCAACAAGGCACAAATCTGGTTGCTGTTTGCGCCCGGAATCTTATGTGTTTCTTCAGGCGGATCCAGCGGCGACACCGCCCTACCCGTCAGATCCTTCATCAAGGCTTTTACGGCACGTTCCAGCGCCGGCATATTTATCGTGTCTGAGATCGCATTTCCGATATTATCGAGATGCAACTCAAGCTCGCTCGTTTCCTGCTGGAAAAGTGACACCACATCGCTAAACGATGTGCTGATCAGCCCTACGGCTGACTTCAAATCATGGCTGATGCTTTCGAGTTCCTGCTCAGCTTCTTCCAGTTGGATACGCCAGCGGTCGGCGTCAGATGGTTGGTCCTTCGACATTCCTGTTCAGGCCTCATACCTTTTTCGTCAATCACGTACTGGCTAGGGAAAGGCAAATAGTTTGCCGATTGAAACGTGGATAGATTACAAACTTACTGAAGCCGGCACGATCACCTCCATGCTGATCGGCAGATGATCTGAGTATGTGTACGGAAGGACTTGCACATTTTCAATTCTCAGGCTGGATGACACCAGGATATGATCCAGCTTGCGTGTAGGCTTCCAGCTGGGATAGGTGTTCAAACCCCATACGGGAGCGCCGAGCCCGGTTTGCCGAAGTAGCGACTGAAGCTCCTCACTGTCAGGCTGACAATTCATATCCCCCATCACCACAACATGTTCGTATTCTTTTACCAGGGCCGCAATATAATCCAACTGTATGCCTCTGGACTTTCTTCCCAGTGCAAGATGAATCATAACCACGATAAGCTGGGAGTCATCCTGTCCAAAACGTGCGACTAGTGCGCCTCTTCCGGGCACGCGGCCTGGAAGCTTGTGATCTTCGACTGAGATGGGCGTATAAGAGCTTAGCAAACCATTGCTGTGTTTGGCGATATGGCCGAGACGGCGATTGGTTTGATGTGTCCAGAAAGGAAAACGCGCGCGCTCGGCGAGATACTGGGTTTGATTGACGTAACTGCTGCGTATGCTACCGGCATCGACTTCCTGAAGACCAACAATATCATGACCCTCGAGTATTTCTGCGATTTGGTTCAGGTTCCTGAAATGCGTTTCATGGGGAAACACATGACGCCAGCTGCGCGTCACATAGTGATGAGGCTTAACCGACGCAATCGCTACCTGAATGTTGTAGCTCATTAAGCGTAAACGCGTTCCCACGCGATCGGTGTTTTGATCAGATGCCATTTTTTGCTTGCGATTTATTGGTCATTATTCTGACAGCATCTCCCCCAGTTTTTCGGTCAGCTTCAGGTTTTCACTATAATCTACTGCACAGTCAATTATGCTTACCGTTCCGTCATTTAATGCCTGCGCGATAGTGGGGAGCAAGTCCTGCGTGCGCTCGATACGATAACCTTTTGCACCAAACGACTCGGCATAGGTAACAAAGTCCGGATTACCGAAATCAACATGCGACTTGCGTCCAAACTGTTTCATCTGCTTCCATTCAATTAAACCATAGCCATTATCATTCCAGATCAGAATGACGATGTTTAGTTTCAGACGCATGGCGGTTTCAATTTCCTGGGAGTTCATCAGAAAACCCGCATCACCAGTTACCGCAACAATATTACGCTGCGGGTATAGCAACTTTGCTGAAATCGCCCCAGGGACGGCGATCCCCATGCTGGCAAAACCGTTGGATATAATACAGGTATTGGGTTCGTCGCAGCGATACATACGCGCCATCCACATCTTGTGCGCGCCCACGTCGCAAATGACGATGTCCTCACTTCTCAATGCCGAACGTAAATCCCAAATTATCTTCTGAGGCTTAACGGGAAAAGAGTCATCATCCTTGTGCAAGTCCATTTCTTTAATCAAGGCCTCGCGCATGGGACGCATCAGGTGCCCCTGGTGTGGTTTGGCTATCTTTGAAAGACTACTCAGGGATTCGCCAATATCACCAACAATACCAATCTCTGCCTGGTAGTAGGCATCTACTTCGGCGGGAGAGGTGTCGATATGTACGATGATACGATCTGCGCTTGGGTGCCAAAGTCGTGGGTGGTATTCAACCAGATCGTAGCCGATGCAAATAATCACATCGGCGCGATCAAAACCGACGCTGACATAATCTTTTGCCTGCAGACCCACACTACCCAGAGCCAGGGGATGACGAAATGGAAATACGCCTTTCGCCATAAAGGTATTGGCAACCGGAATGTTCAGGGTCTCGGCGAATTTAACCAGGGGCTCACAGGCATGGGAGCGTATCACCCCATTGCCCGCGAGTATGATGGGATTCCTGGCGCCGTTTAAAATGTCGGCCACCATCTTTACCCTTTGTTGATTCGGGCCTGGCAGTTGGGTGTATTTGGCGCGCAGTGGCGGCGCATCGGTAGACTGTTTGGCAATGTTCTCCGGGAACTCGATAAACGTCGCCCCCATCTTTTCAGTCACAGCCACTTTAAACGCCTTGCGCACCACCTCTGGAATCACATCGGCGCTGACGATCCGGGACGAATACTTGGTGACATGATCGAAAATTCGATCCAAATGTAGAACCTGGTGGGACTCTTTGTGTAGTCGCGTGGTATCGGCCTGACCAGCAATTGCCACCACTGGCGCGTGATCCATATTCGCATCAGCAACTCCAGTCAACAAATTGGTCGCGCCCGGCCCAAGCGTGGCCAGACAAACACCCGGTTTACCCGACAGACGCCCGTAAACATCCGCCATAAAGGCCGCGCCTTGCTCATGACGCGTGGTAATAAAGTGTATGGACGACGAGAGCAGGGCATCCATAACATCGAGATTTTCCTCACCAGGAATCCCGAAAATATAGTCAACACCTTCGTTTTCGAGGCAGCGTATAAACAGTTCAGAAGCTTTCAAATTATTGCGCTCTCAGGCAGTTTCACAAGTTAATTTGATGCTAATCATAAATCATTACAATTGGACCCGATACAGCGAAATGTTTGATATATTATGGGCTTGACGAAAGGGGGGATTACCTATGCTAAGCAGTCACAGACCTGATATTAATAGCCAATATACCAGCCCGGAAGGGGAGCAAGTCACGGTTATCGGTACTGGAACCAATGGTATCGTCGTTGAATTCCAGGATGGGCGCGTACAACTGCTTGCCACTCCCGAGTGGGAAAGCCTGGGTATGCAGCGCGCAAGTGAACAGAAACATTAAGCATAATTAATCCGCAAAATAAAAAACGCCGGTTTTACCGGCGTTTTTTATTTTGTACCGCTCAAAAGATTGTCAGATTCTCCGACACGTTCTACACTCCACGAACTTCGCGATAAAACGACTAAACTGATATGGATTTTACACAGATTCTGGTACTTGCTCTGGTACAGGGATTAACGGAATTTCTACCCATTTCGAGTTCCGCCCACCTGATACTGATACCGGTTGTTGCCGGCTGGCAGGACCAGGGCCTCGCCTTCGATGTTGCGGTTCATGTAGGGACTTTAGGCGCCGTTGTTTTTTATTTTCGGCAAGAACTTGTCACCCTGAGCGTAGACTGGTCAAGATCTATCGCACAGCGCCAGGCAGTTGGCGATAGCTTGTTAGCGTGGGCAGTCATTATCGCCACTATCCCGGCCGTAGTCGCTGGATTTCTGTTCAAAGACTATGTAGAAACCGTATTGCGCTCACCGATAATTATTGCCGCTACCACTATCGGTTTTGGTCTGCTCCTGTTATTTGCCGACAAATTCGGCCGCCGCATCCGCAACGAACACAGCCTTGGCCTTTACGATATTTTAATCATTGGCTTCGCGCAGGCTTTGGCACTCGTCCCAGGTACTTCACGCTCAGGCATAACCATTACAGCCGGCCTCTTACTGGGAATGACGCGCGAGGCATCTGCCCGCTTTTCCTTTTTGTTGTCTATTCCCATTATCGCTGGTGGCGGTTTATTGAAAACCAAAGATTTGGTGGAATCCAGCCAGCTAGTCGATTGGGGCTCGATCCTGTTGGGTATCGCGCTTTCCGGAGGCACCGCATATCTTTGTATTCATTACTTCATGAAATT
The DNA here is from genome assembly GCA_029881255.1 of Gammaproteobacteria bacterium. Taxonomy (NCBI): domain Bacteria; kingdom Pseudomonadati; phylum Pseudomonadota; class Gammaproteobacteria; species Gammaproteobacteria bacterium. Next base: position 135,545 of record JAOUMY010000001.1, read on the forward strand.
GCTGGATCGCATCGGTATGGCGCCTTTTGTGGCTTATCGTTTGTTTCTTGGCGCGCTATTGTTGGTTTTGTTTTTATAGATCTCAAAATTCTCTGTTTAGCCTGGACCAACAATCTAAACATCGCTGATTAAGGGATTTGCCGCCCCATTGTCCCGCTTAACCATGGCGATTGCCTGGGCACGCGCGCGGCGTATGGCAATACCAATCTCTTTACCGGTCAGGCCTTCTTCCACAAACTGCCGTGTATTCACCTGACTGGCTGCCTCGAAACACAGGCGCAGATAATCTGCCTGGGGATAATCCCTGTCTTCATAGCCTGGTCGGCCACGATAGTCGGCAAGACAACTCAACAGGAATTGCTCCACTCGCTCCTTGCGCCGAAAGGCATCCATCGACTCAAACAACTCGAGCACAGTCACAGGTTTTAATTCAAACGCGCGCAAGGCAATACCATGTTTTTGCGCAACCACCAGCGCCATATCGCGATACTGGTTCGGCACATGTAAACGGCGACACAAAGCACGTATCGGTTTCACGCCTCTTGCTTCGTGACCATGATGTCTCGGCCATTCCTCCTGTGGCGTTTCGGCCTTACCAAGATCATGTAACAAGGCAGAAAAGCGTACGATAGCGTCATCCGAATGTCTGGCTGCCTGCTGCAAGACCATCATCGTATGTATACCGGTATCTACTTCAGGATGGAAATCCTTGCGTTGCGGTACGCCAAACAATTTGTCAATTTCCGGCATAATTCTGTTTAGAGCTCCACACTCCCGCAACACCTCAAAATAACTTGCGGGCGTTTTTTCGTTCAGCGCTTTATGGGTTTCTGTCCACACTCGTTCAGGTACCAAGTGATCGGCTTCGCCTTCGTCGACAATTTGCCGCATCAACGTCATGGTTTCAGGCGCAACGGTAAAACCCAGGTGATGAAATCGGGCGGCGAATCTGGCCACCCGTAAAATACGTAGTGGATCCTCGACAAATGCGGGTGACACATGGCGCAGCAGTTTTTTCTCCAGATCCTGTTGTCCACCGTATGGATCAATAAGCTCCTGCCTGTCGTTGAACGCCATGGCATTAATCGTCAAGTCGCGGCGAAGTAAATCGTCCTCTAATGTGACGCTGGGATCGGCGTGTACTTCGAAACCGGTATAGCCATGACCGGATTTTCGTTCGGTTCGCGCGAGCGCATACTCTTCCCGTGTTTCAGGGTGTAAAAATACAGGAAAATCCTTACCAACTTGGTGGTAGCCCTGGTCTAACAACTCATCGGCACTTGCACCAACAACCACCCAATCTCGTTCCTTGATCTCAAGACTGAGCAAATAATCTCGCACCGCGCCGCCTACCAGATAAACCTGAAAATGTTTATTCAATATCCGAAATTCCTATAACAAGTCACGTTCCGCTTTTTCAAAAAAAACATAACTTTACTTTCCAAGCGGCCGACAAAACCGAAACACGCCGGTCTATTTAGTCGTCATAAACATTACCATTCATCATGGAAAGTAAAAGGTTATACTTGCTGGTCCGATATAGAGTATACAACAAGGCAAGCACTTACTACCGGGCAATGAAAAAGCACATTATTAGAGCCATTTTTATCGTAGTAACAGCGTCGGTTTTGAACAGCTGTGGCTTGGCCTATTATTTTGAGCAGTCCATCCCAGGGCATTTCAGCCTGATGTTGAAGATGAAGGAAATCGACCTGGTTATCCGCTCAAACGTAAATGAAAACACGAAACAAAAATTAAAAACCGTCTTAAAAGCCCGCCATTTTGCCAGTACACATTTGTCTTTGCCGGAAAACGAGAGTTACACCTATTACGCTGATATAGACCGCCCTTATGTGACCTGGAATGTTGTCGCAAGTCCCAGCTTGTCACTTAAACCCAAAACCTGGTGTTACTTTATCATTGGGTGCGCAGTATATCGCGGTTACTTCAATGAAGAAGATGCAAAAGCTGAAGCGCAGTCCCTGGTCTTGCAGGGTTACGATGTTCACATAGGGGGAGCAACCGCATATTCAACCCTGGGGTTTTTTATCGATCCCGTCTTAAGCACTATGATCAAATGGCAGGATTTCCAGCTGGCAGGCATCATATTTCACGAGCTTTCACACCAGGAGCTCTATATTAAAAACGATACCGCGTTCAACGAAGCCTTTGCCACGTCGGTGGAATTGATTGGAACCACACAATGGATATTGTCTGAACAAGCTCACATGATGAATGAATTCCTGGCCGCGATCTCACGAGCTGAAGAATTCAGATTGCTCAAAAAATCTGTTCGGGACGAGCTGTCTACGCTGTACGAAAGCAATCAGAACACGGAATTCAAACTGGCCCGGAAAAAAGAAATTTTTCAAGAAATGCAGAAGGAATACGAACGCCTTAAAACCATATGGGGCAAGCCTTATTATGATTCATGGTTCAACATGCCACTCAATAATGCGCGCCTGATTTCAGATGCTGCCTATTGGCAACACGTACCAGCGTTTCTCGCGCTTTATGTTGACTCTAAGCTTGATTGGCGCACATTTTTCGAATCATGTAAGACCATTAGCGAATTAAACAAGAAAGAGAGGGAAGCGAGATTTCTGGAATTAGAAGCCAAAGGAGTAGGTCTGAACCAGATACTCGAGATCCTGCGACAAAATACGCCTACTTAACCAATTTAAGTTGAGGTTTACCCGCTTTGCTACCCGAGTCATCCCCATCACCTGGCGGATGATCAGGTGGCGTGGAACTTTCCGCAAAGACCATCCCCTGTCCATTTTCCCTGGCGTAAATTGCAAGGACAAAATCGATGGGAATTTCGATATAGAAGGGTGTGCCACTAAAGCGCGCAGAAAACGTCACCCTACTATTCTCTAGCAACAAATCACGCACAGCGAACGGGCTTAGATTAAGGACGATTTTGCCATTTTCGACAAACTGCCGCGGAACATTCACCCCTTCGCCGTTAGCGTCCACTATTATGTAGGGCGTCATATGATTGTCGACTATCCATTCGTGTAAACCACGCAACAAATAGGGCCGACTCGACGTCATGCTTGTGGCATCGTCGTCACTCATATTCGGTGTTACTTTCTGAGTACCTTTTCTTCTGACGACAGGCTATCGATAAAGCTCTCACGATTAAATACACGTTCCATATAAGCCGCAATAGCTTTCGAAGGAAGCTCAATTCCGTAGTGATCGAGACGCCAGAGTAACGGCGCGATACTGCAATCAACCAACGAGAACTCGTCACTCATGAAGTAGGGTTTAGCCTCGAAAACCGGCGAAATCGACATCACACTTTCGCGGAATTCCTTGCGCGCCTTGTCTTTTTTCGCCGCATCGCCAGATTCCAAATCAGTAACCAGCGAATACCAATCACGATCAATGCGGTACAACATCATCCGACTTCGGGCACGCGAAACTGGATCAACCGGCATCAGTGGCGGATGAGGAAAGCGCTCATCCAAATACTCCATAATGATTTGCGACTGGAATAGTACGAGATCTCTGTCGACTAACGTCGGCGTGGAGTTATATGGATTCAGATCGATTAAATCCTCAGGCAGGTTTCCCTCTGTGACCTCTTTCACCTCAAAGGTGACGTTTTTTTCATTCAGCACTATCCTTGCGCGGTGACTGAAAGGGTCTGTTGCCCCAGAAAACAAGGTCATGACTGATCGCTTACCCGTGGCCAGTGCCATTTGTGTCTCCTCAGTGAAAGCGTAACTTGTTGAAGTGTAGCGCAATACGACGATGTAAATAAAAAAGGCGCCTGGATAGAACCCAGGCGCCCGCGATTATAACATAGTTAAACCTTGTTTTTACGCGCTCTTCACCAATCCGAAGCGATGAAGTGACCAGCGCATCATGAATATCGCAACAGCGGCGATGAGCAGCGTTGCGACGATGTCCAGAGGACCGGTCATCGGGATATGGTAGTGCTCGGGCGCGGTAGAACCAGAAATCCAGGTATAGCGCTCCAACCAGGTACCAATCACGATGCTGCACGCAATTGCCAGCGTCCAGGTAGGCGTATTACGTGTACGGGCAAAGATCAATGAAGTAAATGGTATAACAAACTTCATTGCCAGGAAGGTCCACCATACGCCACTCAAACCGTTATCCATCATATTGCGGAAACGTACGATTTCTTCTGGAAGGCGGCCGTACCACATAACCAGATATTGAGTGAAGTACAGATACGTCCACAGTATGGTAAACGCTAACATCATCTGCGCCAGGAAGTTCAAGATGTAATCGGGGACTTCTTCCTTCAACTTGCCAGAACGCTTGACGAAGAATAGGAATATTGCAAAAAACGCGAGGAAAAAGTGAAAATTACTCACGAAGTGATAAGCGCCATAGCTCGCACTGTGCCAGCTCGGGATTTGAGTCATTTCGAAATCCCAGCCAACCATAGTGGCGTAAAGGACATAACCAAAAGGAATCAACAGCGCAACATTCCGAAACCGACGCTGGGCCTCATAACTGGAGTCGATAGTTGCAGCGTGCTGGTATTTGATAAACAGCCCATACAGACCTGCAATGATCAGAAAACCAACAATCTGACGAGTCACCAGGAATGAGTAGTTATGCCAACCTGGCAGATGGTGCTCAGGATCGTGAGGTTGACCCATCCACAAAAAGGTATTGTCCCCATTCACGAGCAAAATAATTAACAGACCAAATGCAACCGGTAATAAGGCTGCAAGAGAAACTGCAAGAAAACGCACTTTGTAACGCCACTTGGCATTGGCCAGATGTAACAAGGCTGCCAAGGTCACACCATTCAGTGCGATATAGAGAATGAGTAAAAAGTTCGTCGTTAAAACGGACCAGCTACCGAAGCTTTCCATATCGTATCCTACCCTACTTTTTGTTTATTGCGCGCTGGCAGTGCTACGACCTGCCGCGTCCTTAACCAGTTGGTTCTTGACGTAGTTAACTACGTACCAACGCTCCTCTGGAGACAAATCGTTTGAACCACGCTTGTCGTCACGACCAGATGGGGTACCGTAGGCAGGCATGATGGCACTACCAAAGGTAATTGTTCCCCAGATCCAGCCTTCGGTCAGAGATTGTTGAACGTATTCACTGGTCAGATCGATTGCACCGATGCGCTCGCTAACAGGCGTCGTTGCCTTGCCGTCGTAGCCGTGGCATGCGGAACAATAGATACCAAACAGGTCTCGACCCTTCTTTATCGTTGCTTCGGAAACCGGAATTGGACTCTTAAATTTCTCAGCTTCTTCGCGCGTTTTGACCGTAGTCGGAACACCGGTTACCGGAACAGAACGCTTAGGAAACGCCGCCGGTGGGCCTTCCTGTGGCTTAATGCTCGGCTGGTTCATCATGTCAGTAGACCAGGGCCAGGCAAAGACTTGTGTGGGCAAAATAATCGCCGCTGAAATGAGTATCAGTTTTCTTATCTTCATCAGACTTTCTCTTCCCTTAATTCCACTGCCTTGTTTCCGTTGAAGAACGAACGTGCGCTATCGAGCTGCTTGTCTTCAACCTCGACAATCAAACCAACCTGATCAACCGTCAACTTTTCGCTATACAAGGTATCGCGTTTCTTCAACAGACCTGCAAGGAACAGGAAGGTGAAAACAGTCGTCCAGACCCCGAAGAAAATCAGCATTTCGTACATCAAAACGAAGTTACTGGGAAAAGGAACTACCGGCTTACCACCCTGTGGCTGCACCAGGAACGAGGCCTGGGCAGACGACAGGAAAAAGAAACCGAAAGAAACGCCAAACAAGGCACCAATGAATGTAAATTTTTGAACATTCACCGGACGCTGTCCGAGTATCTCATCTATGTCCGGGTGTTCGATAGGCGACATCACTGTCAAGTCGTCAACCGTAGAACCTTTTAGCTTTCCGGCTTTGACTTCATTGATACATGCAATTGCGTCATCGAAGCCTTTAAACATTGCCAAAATACGATGTGTCGCCATTTACGCACCCTCCAGACCAGGAGTTCCACCTACAGGTTTAGAACTCGTTGCACCACTCTTACGCGCTGCTGCTTCGCGCTTTTCTTCTTCAATCTCATGCTTCAGATGGAATTGAAGTTCCTTGACCTCGTACATAGACATGGCAGGGAAGAATTTACAGAACACCAGGAACAATAGTGAGAACCAGCCAAAGCTGCCAAACACGATTGCCCATTCGATTACTGTTCCCCACAACACGTCCCACTGATGCGGCTGATGTGACATAGCCAGTGTAGGCGCGACGATCATCCAGCGCTCTACGAACATCCCTATCTGAAGAACAATAGAGACAACGAACATGATCGGCATACTTCGACGCCAACTCTGAAAGGCCAGCGCGAACGGTGCCACCGATCCGCAGAATATCATCGTCCAGAACACCACCGCATACGGCCCGGTTGCTTTATCTATGAGCAATTCCTTGTCGTAGATATTGTGTCCGTACCAGGTAGAACCGAACTCGATCAGGTTCAGGTAAGTCCATACCATCGCAATGGCGAAAGTCAGCTTGGTGGTTTTTTCCATGATGTTAAGCGTCATGTATTCTTCCCAACGGTAGAAGTAACGCAGAACAACAAACAGAGTCATAATCGCCGCACAACCGGAATACAAAGCACCCGCTACGAAGTAGGGTGGGAAGGTTGTAACGTGCCAGCCAGGCATGATCGACATGGAGAAGTCTGACGATACGATGGAGTGTACTGAGATCGCCAGCGGGATAAGGAAACACGCCATCAACATATACGTCTTGCGGAAGTTACGCCATTGACGGTCGTCACCTTGCCAGCCTAGTGCAAGAATTCCGTATGCCTTCTTGCGCCAGCCCTTGGCATGGTCACGCAGAATCGCCATATCTGGAATCATACCGATAACCAGGAACAACGCTGATGCAGACAGGTAGGTACTGATTGCAAATGCGTCCCAGCTCAATGGTGAACGGAAGTTTGGCCACACACCACGATCAGACACATAAGGTAGTACCCAGTACAGGTTCCATACACGACCCAAGTGGATCATCGGGAAGAAACCTGCCGTCATCAACGAGAACGTCGTCATGGCTTCGGCAAAACGATAAATCGGTTTACGCCACTGTGCATGAATAATATGCAGTATCGCAGACAGCAAGGTACCGGCATGGCTCATACCGATCCAGAATACGAATGTCGCGATATACATGTCCCACATGTGTGGATTGTTCAGACCGGCAGAACCCATACCATATTTGTACTGGTAAATTTCCGCAGCCACCGCACAGGAAATCATGGCAACGCACACTGCAAACGTCGTCCACCACAATTTACCCGGTGCTGTTAATGTCCGCAGAACATCGTGGTTGATCTGCGTCCACTTCAGATTTTCATCGATTATCTTGTCTTGTATTACTTGACTCATGGCGATTCCTTTAATCTTCTAGACCATGTTCTATTCAACGTTAAACTTCTGTCTCACGTACCCGTTCGAGGTACATGATAGAAGGATCGACGTTCAGTTCGTCGAAGACGCGGTAACCACGTTTTTCCGGATTTGCCTTTGGTTCTTTTGTTGTATATGGACCACGTTTGACTTCCTGTTTTTTCCACAGCTGTGTCACCCTGCTGTTCGGATCCATGGTGTCACCAAAGACAATGGCGTTGGTCGGACAGGCCTGAGCACAGGCAGTGACAACATCACCATCCTGTAGCGCTCGTCCTTCACGTTGGGCCTTGTCTTTCGCGGTACGGATACGCTGGACACAGAAAGTACACTTTTCCATTACACCCTTATCACGAACCGAAAGATCAGGATTCAGTTGCTGATTCAAAGGTTCTGGCCATGAATTAAAATTTTCAGGTCCTGATGGCTGATAGTAAGACCAGAAATTAAAGTAACGTACGCGGAACGGGCAGTTATTCGAACAATAACGTGAACCGATACAGCGGTTATAAACCTGAGCATTCAGTCCGTCCGGCGTATGATATGTCGCCGCTACTGGACAGACCGGTTCGCAGGTTGCGGCGCCGCACTGCTGACAAAGCATGGGTAGAAACTGCGCACCTTGCTCTGGAAAGTCTTGATCATCATCTTCCCAGTAACGCTCGATACGCATCCAGTGCATAGCCTGACCGCGTTCAAAACGTTCTTTACCTACGATTGCTAGATTGTTTTCCGCATAACACGCTGTTGAACAGGCATTACAGCCGATACAAATATCCAGATCGATTGCCATTGCAAAGCGGTGTTCATATGTATGATGCCCACCATCTTCAGCGTCCTTACGAAAACTAGAGAGATTTTCGAGTACATTTTTAAACGACATACCTTAGGCCTCCTCTGTACGTCGCAAGACATCGGCGGAGACCGTGCGCACAAAGCGACGACCCATTTGTGTCTCACTTCCACCCATCTTGACCAGAACCTGATGCTTAGTGGTTTTTTCCACTTTTACGCGGGTCCCATGAGTGGCAATTTCACCGGTTTTCTTATCCGCCAGCGCGTCCATGATAGCCATAGGACTAACGCCGCGGTCTTTAGCATAACGACCATAAGCGGTATGCCCCTGCCCCATAGGCAAAGCAATCGCTTCGGGATGAATACCTTTATGTGTGTAAACCTGCGCTTCGACCGAACCGCTGGCTGAAGTAATCTTCACAACGTCGCCGTTATGAACACCGAGTTCCGCAGCAGTCTTAGGGTGTAATTCTGCCCAAGATCCCCAAACCACTTTAGATATCTGATCCGGCGCTTCCTGCAGCCACGGTAGGTTTGCATGGCGTCCATCCCATAAACCCAAGCGCGCGGATGGCACCAGGTGCATAGGAAAATCAGTACGCTTTTCGTGTCCGGCTACATTTGCAACGCTCATGTTAACCGTAAGCTTACCCTTAACGCCTTTGGCTTCGACTACGCCTTTCTGTAAAAGATTGTTCCAGCCGCTATCAGAACCCAGACCACTTGCCACAGACGCAGGCATATTCTTCGCGGCGGTACGCAAATAAGAATAGTAATCATTGAACTGTTTGTAACCGGCATCTTTCGCCTTTAACAGGCCAAGCATGACGTCACCGAAACCACGAGTATCTTTATGCAGCGGTTCCATCAGAGGCTGCTGGAAGCTCAATGACGCAGTTCCGTTTTGATAAGCAGCAACATGAGTACCCCAGTCTTCCAAATAAGAATGAAGAGGCAATACCACATCAGCCTTCAGAGTTGTCTCATCTGGGAATGAGGACAGCGCGACTTTGAACTTTACGCGCTCAATGTTTTCTTCAATGTTGAGCGCTTTCGGCGCGTTAAAGACTGGGTTTGCACCATAGAAGAACATGGCATCAAAACGTCCGGCAGCCAGGCCTTTCGCCAATTCACGAATATCAGAAGTGCCGCCACTTTTCGCTTGCAAAGCGCCTTCAGGAAAACTCGTTCCGGCTTCGATTGTATTGCCAACTGCGCCAGTAATTATGTTCAGCAACATTGCCGCGGATACGGATTCATAGCCATGTTCGTGACCGGCTGTTGAAGCCCCTGCCAATACCAATGCTGGCGAATGTTCACCGAGAAGACTGGCAATGCGCTTGATCTTGCTGGCCGCAATACCTGTAATTTCCTCGACCTTCTCAAGATTGTACTGCGCCAGTTTGCTCTTCACGTCTGCAGATACGTCAACCTTGTTCCAGCCGCGTTCGACGATGAAATTAGCAACACCCAATGCCAGCGCGCCTTCAGAACCTGGATTAGCGGTTAACCACAAATCCGAGTTACCACCCGTAATCGTCATTCTTGGTTCAACTGTAATCAAAACGCCGCGCTTACCTTTGCGGAATTTTGCATATTCACCCGCCATCATAACGGGGGACATCCAGGTTCCCAGGAAATCTGCACCGAGTGACAAAATTGCTTGCGCTTTATCGATGCGCAGTCTGGGCATGCTGTCACCCAGCATGTCGCCACAAACTTTTTGCCAGATGGTGGTATTGATTGTTTCATACACAACATGGTTACGCGAACCGACAGCCTTCAGGTATTCGGAAACCAGAACAGACTGGTGACCACTTATTGATCCTGTCACGAAGGCAAAACGATTTCCCGAAACGCCACTCATACGCTTGCCTATTTCACCCAGGGCTTCTTCCCAACTGGCAGGCTGCAAGTTGTTACCCTTACGCACCATTGGCACGGTTATGCGATCGGGATTATAGTGGCCTTGAACACCTGCTTGACCCATCATGCAAGTCTTGCCGTTATTTACAGGTGAATCAGGGTTACCTTCAATTTTCAGCACACGTCCTTCACGAACACGTCCATGAACGCCGCAACCGGCATCGCACTGTGTACACGTCGAGGCGTACCACACACCAATGCCGGGAATAACATATTCTTCTGGTAACAGATAAGAAACGACTTCTTCCTTGCCTTCTTCCAACGTAATCGTGGTCGGCAAATCACACCCGGTCAGCGCGGTGCCAGCACCACCCCAACCGAGCATCTTCAAAAAACTTCTGCGATTAACTTTCACGCTTTTCATATTGCTCACCTTTGTAATCTTTCGCAACGCCGCTACTTATGACACTTCCAGCAGTCACCCGGACCACCATTGGCTTGATGGCATCGCTGGCAGAATCCCATATTCAACGGCTTTTTCTTTTCCGCGACCGTCATTTCACGGATTTCGCCGTGACAAAGACCACAAACCTGCTGAACGTCTTCTACCGGAAAATCAGCGTTAAATACAAAACGTTTTATGTGTTTTTCATGAGTGAAGTGCACGTAGTCTGGTACGTCATGCACTTTCTTCCAACGGGGCGATTCACCTTTTTCCCAGTATTCGGTCAAGGTTTGAATACGCGGCTTGTCTGTCGCGATCACAGAGTGACAGCCCATACACTTACTGGTGGGCGGAATGCCGGCAACCTTACTGCGACGTGCATAGGTGTGACAGTACATGCAGTTGATCTTCATGTCCTTCACGTGCCGATTATGCGGAAACTCAATCGGCTGAGGGACATTCTCACCCTGATGTTCACCGACAGGCGGTTTGATATGCGCCGGAACAGGCAGCTCGGCCATAGCCGAAATCGGCATTAATAACACCGCCGCCAGCAATGCAAATATAGACAAAAAACTACGCATCTTCACGGTCCTTTCTGCTCCTTTTGTATGTCTGATTCGAAAAACAGGCAAACCAGAAAAAAACTTTTTCGCTTGCATACTCCATCCTCAAATAGATTGTGCAACCACAATCAAATCCTCAAAAAAAGAAAAACCTCAACCGCAATGTCTCATGCAGTTTTAAAAATACTTCTCAACGATTAGCGCCAGGGCCCTAGACGTAATAACGCACACTCCCGTGCGCTAATGGGCCGTACTGATATGTATCGCTGACTATTGAGATCCCCCCTCTTGCTTTCAGCAAAAACTCAATATCAGAAAATGCTTATTAATTAACTATAGCGAGATATCAAAGAAATCTATGTGGCTAAGGATGCTAGTCTAAGTCCAAGCGAATTGTCAACGAGTTTAAAAAAATAATTCGAGCAATTTAGTGCGTTAATTCTTTCTCGCAATCACACAAAAAGATTACGCAAAAGCAACCACCTACAAAATTAGCAACCACTAACGACACACATACGGCGCTGCTTTTTATTTAATAGTTACTAATATTCTTTTTTTATGGTCAAACCGGATTAGGAATGTCAACAAAAGTATGTTTTATAGCGAAGTGATTCGATAGATGTTCACCTAAGGCCTGAACACCGTAGCGCTCAGTTGCATGATGACCTGCTGCAAAAAAATCCACTCCGCATTCCTTTGCTAAATGATAATTTTGTTCTGAAACTTCACCTGTAATATAGGCATCAACGCCTGCAGCAATTGCATGCTCAAAATAATTTTGAGCTCCACCGCTACACCATGCTACCGATGAAATCAGTTGTTTTCCGCCAGATATATGCAGCGCGTCACGCGAAAATTGTGTGGACAGATGTTGTGCAAAGGCATCGGCTGACAAAGGCTTTTGCAGTTGCCCATACATAACCAATTCTGCACTATCTAACGTACCGAGCATGGTAATACCGAGCTTGTGCGCAAGTTGTGCGTTGTTACCATAAACCGGGTGCGCATCCAGAGGCAAATGATACGCAAGCAAATTGATATCAGCCTGCAATAATAACTGTACACGCCGACGCTTTATTCCCGTGATGGCAGGGTCTTCACTGCGCCAGAAATATCCGTGATGCACCAACACCATATCAGCATCTGCTTCTATAGCCTTTTCAAGCAATGCCTGCGAAGCCGTAACGCCTGAGACAATATGACCGACCTCGCTACGACCTTCGACCTGCAAACCATTGGGGCAATAGTCCTTAAATTTACCAATATCGAGCAAATGATTTGTATAGCGAACAATTTCGCTTGTTGATGCCATGCCCTTCCTTCCCGTGGTTCTATGAATATTTCATGTATCCTATATAAGTTTTTGGTAAAGTGTCGATAAGCTTTCCAGAGGCCCTACTATGACAGACGACCAGCGCGACCCAGAAACCATCAGAACCCTGATCAAGTATACATTGATCGGTGTTGCCGCTGCGTTTGTAGTGGCCTACTTCCTTGGGTCCAAGCCCGATGTAAGTTTTAATGAGGTTTCAGTCGACGACGCAAAAGATCTGCTGTCATCCTATCGAGAACAACAGAATAGCGTCATCTCTTATTCAAAGGCAGTAGATTTTGCTGCAACATCGGTTGTGAACATTTATACAACCAAGAAAATGCCAGAGAAGAATTTCGAAGATGATCCCGTTTTTCGACGTTTCTTCGACGAAGACTACCCTCTAATTCCGAAAGAACGACTCGAAACCAGCCTTGGTTCGGGCGTAATTATCAGCGATCAGGGATATATTCTCACCAATCACCATGTCATACAGGGCGCAGATGAGATACAGGTTGCGCTAAAAGACGGACGCAATTCCGCAGCCAGCGTAATAGGCACCGATCCCGAATCTGATATTGCGGTATTAAAAGTCGCTATTGGTGCCTTGCCCACGATTACACTCGGTCAGTCTGACCTGATCCAGGTCGGTGACGTTGTGCTTGCCATAGGCAATCCTTTCGGCGTCGGTCAAACGGTCACAATGGGTATCATCAGTGCGACGGGGCGGGATCGCCTCGGTCTGAGCACATTTGAAAATTTCATCCAGACCGATGCAGCAATAAACCCTGGTAATTCCGGTGGCGCTTTGGTTAACGCATTTGGACATTTAATCGGTATCAATACCGCGATATTCAGTCGCAGCGGCGGATCGCAAGGCATAGGCTTCGCCATTCCTGTCAATTACGCGAAAGAAGTCACTGAACAAATCATCGAACACGGCCATGTTATACGCGGCTGGCTTGGCATAGAGATTCAAGGCGTAACGCCGGCACTAGCCGAGTCATTCGGTTTAAGAAGCGTGAAAGGTGTTATAGTAGCCGGTGTGTTACGAGATGGGCCGGCCGACTCTGCCGGAATGAAACCTGGTGACATCATTGTTGAAATCAATGGTGATGAGATTGCGGACGGCAAACAGGCACTGAATGAGATAGCCAAATCCAAACCAGGCTCTGTAATAGAAATAGACGTTTTGCGCCGCGGTGAACGCATCGCTCTAAAAGCAAAAACAGCGCAACGTCCATTGCCTAAATTTAACTGAAACAAGAAAGCGCGAACAAGAAGATTGATCCGGGCAATTAGCGCCGATCAAATCTGCCAAACAGATTGCCCGCGACTTTATTGGCAGCTTTCAATAGCAATGAGGTACCAGTGAATAAAGCGGCACTTCTAGCATTATTCGTATGCTGTTATCTGTTGTCGAACACCTCGATGGCCATAGACAGTGGCAATCTATACCGCTTTGATAACAAGTTTAACTACCACTTCTCTGTGATACTCGAAGAGGAAATCCGCACCTTGGATATCACCTCCTCAGGCATACTCCAGGGTGTAGATAGCCTGTTTTTGGACCCGGCAAATCCCTTCACCGGAAGCAAGCTAACTGGCGATATCACAAGCTACAACCTGTTGTTGCGGGGAAATATGTATTTTGGCGAAGACATGAGTGTATTCGCCGATGTTGGACTATTTAACGATGTACAGGCCGTTGTTCACGCACCTTTTTTTGCTGGTGGTGGAGGCCGAATTACACAGGAAGTATATCCTGACACCTTTATTAGCGTTTATGGCAAGGCCTACGTTACGGATTTTTATCGCTATCAACTACATATCGATCTTGGTGAAAAATGGGGCGACTATCTGGCCTCATTTGACGGACGCATCTATATGGCTGTAGCGGGTGCTGTCGTTACCAATCACATTAAACTGGAAACGATAGAGCTATTTCCTTACATAGGGGCTGAGGCTTCATTCGTCCGTAGCTCAAGTGAAGTTTCTGATTTTCGCGTACCGGGAGCAACCACCACACTCATTAACAGAATAGACAGAGACAAACGCAATGCGCAGCTCGCCCAAGAACACCTTTTTCATTTAGTTATTGGCGCAACAATCAAGCGTCACAATCAGGCCACAATACGCGTGGAAACAAAGGTCGCGCCTGGAGAAGGTACTTTATCGCTCGGGATTGGAATGTTTTTGTAATCAGACGCTAGAAATTACGGCTTCTTGTCATCATGCTCATCCGACTCGGCGCGATCAAACTCACGCTCAAACTCTTCGTCCGTCATTTCATATTCATCGCCATGGTATTGCTCCCATGTGTCCGGGTGTTCTTCCGCAAAACGCTCTTCTGCCTCGGCTACAGTTTCCGGTTCTTTCGTCGTGACAGGTTCAGTGGCCTTTTCCTTTATTGCATTTTCTTCTTCTGGCAGTTCTTCCGATTTGCGCACAAAGGCACGTGAGAAAAATAGTCCCATCTCAAACAAGATGATCATCGGAATCGCGAGCAGCGTTTGAGATATAGCATCCGGTGGCGTTAACAACATACCGATTACAAACGCACCGACGATTATGTATGGCCGCTTCTTTTTAAGATCTTCTGGCGTCGTCACGCCTATCCACACCAGTACGATAGTCGCGATAGGTACCTCGAAGGCCAAACCGAAAGCAAAAAACATTTTCAACACGAAATCCAGATACTCGCTGATATCCGTCATCACCGTCACGCCTTCTGGCGCTGCACTGGTAAAGAATCCAAACACGAGCGGGAATACCACGTAGTAGGCGAATACCGCGCCTAGATAGAAAAGCAAGGTGCTGGAGGCCAGCAAAGGAAACACCATGCGACGTTCATGGCGATACAAGCCGGGAGCAACAAATCCCCAGGCCTGAAACAAAATCCACGGCATGGCCAGAAAGATAGATAACACCATCGTTAGTTTAAACGGCGTAAAAAATGGCGATGCGACTTTAGTCGCTATCATAGAAGCGCCTTCCGGCAGATGTGCCAGCAAAGGCGCAGCAAGTATAGTATAGAGTTGGTTGGCAAACGGAACGCAGGCAAGAAAAATAATCAGTATGCCTACAACAGCCTTCATAAGTCGATTTCGTAATTCAATCAGGTGAGATACCAACGGCATTTCCGACTGAGGTATCGACGGTTTAGCCATTGGTTTTCTGCTCTTGCTGTTGCTGCTGTTCAGATTCTATCTTTGACTTTACTGAAACCGGCTGGGGGCTCGCTTTAGGGGCATCATTTTTTTCGGATTGTTCTATTTCCGGCATGAGTCGCCGAGCTTCGAGCTCGGTATGGCGCTTTACAATTTCTTCCTGCTCTTCCATCAAACGCTTGAGCTGTTCCGCCTTATCAACTTCGGACTGAATTTCACTTTTGACATTGGCAGCCATCTGCCTGGCCCGACCCAACCAATAGCCGGTACTCTTGATCAATCCAGGCAAACGCTCGGGACCGACCACGACCAGCGCGACCACTCCGATTAGGCAGAGCTCCCAAAATCCGATATCAAACATATCGCGTGTCGCTCAGTTCAGCTTTTGTCCTTGGATTCGGCTTTTGTTTCTTCGCGTTTAGTCACCTCAACGTCAATGACGTCACTGGCGCTTTTCTGTTCAATACGATCTTTTTCTTTTTCCGCGTTTTCGCCATCTTTCATCGCAGAACGAAAACCTTTGACCGCAGTTCCAAGATCAGAACCTACGGTTCTCAATCGCTTGGCGCCAAACAATACCAGTACGATTACCAAAACAATCAATAATTGCCAGATGCTAATTCCACCCATCTCACTTCTCCAATATCAATGTTTATTCGATATATTACGCGACGCCTTTTCTTCCAGGCCAGACAGGCCCAAACGACGCTCCAATTCTTTTAATACGTCTTGAGGGCCTAAACCCTGCTCCGATAGCAACACCAGGCAGTGAAACCACAGGTCTGCCATTTCGTAAATCAGCGCCTTTGGATTGCCTTCTTTGGCGGCGATTATTGTCTCAGCAGACTCTTCACCGATTTTTTTTAAAATGGTATTGGTGCCTTTCTTATACAAACTCGCCACGTAGGACGAATCCGATGATGCATTCTTGCGTTCTTCAAGCACTCTTGCGAGGGCCATCAGAATATCTGACTCAGCCATAGATTTCACCCGGGTCTTTTAACACCGGCTCCACTTCGTTCCAGTTGTCGCCATCGAGGCGTTTAAAAAAACAGCTTTCTCTACCGGTATGGCAGGCTATTCCACCCTGCTGTTCTATCTTCAACAGCACTACGTCGTTATCACAATCAAGACGTATCTCTTTGACCTTTTGCACATGCCCGGAGGATTCGCCTTTATGCCACAATTTGTTGCGGCTACGGGAAAAATACACCGCTTCGTTCTTCTCACGGGTTAACGACAGTGACTCACGATTCATCCACGCCACCATCATAATCTTGCCTGTCTCCGCATCCTGCGCGATCGTGGGCACAAGGCCTTTGTCATCCCATTTGACCTCGTCGAGCCAATCCGCCATTACAACCTTACCTCAATACCCGCCGCCTGCATGTGACGCTTGGCCTGTTCGATAGTGTATTCACCGAAGTGAAAAATACTCGCGGCAAGAACCGCATCGGCGCCGCCTTTAATTACGCCATCGGAAAGATGATCAAGATTACCAACGCCACCAGAGGCAATCACCGGCACGCTCACCGCATCACTAATCGCACGCGTCAGTTCGAGATCAAAACCGATTTTGGTACCGTCTCTGTCCATGCTGGTTAATAAAATTTCACCCGCGCCATTGCTAACCATTTTCTGCGCCCACTCGATGGCATCGAGTCCGGTAGGCTTGCGTCCACCATGGGTAAAGATTTCCCAACGCTTAGGTTCACCTTCTGCCGAAACTTTTTTCGCATCGATGGCAACAACAATACATTGCGCGCCGAACTTGTCTGAGGCCTCTTTGACGAAATCCGGATTAAACACCGCTGCAGTATTTATTGACACTTTGTCCGCACCGGCGTTCAACATGCGACGTACGTCTTTGCTTTCACGAATACCGCCACCAACGGTGAGCGGTATAAACACTTCGCTAGCGACTTGTTCAACCACGTGCACCATCGTCTCGCGTTGATCAGAGCTGGCGGTAATATCTAAAAAGGTTATTTCATCCGCACCCTGTTGGTTATAACGCTTGGCGACTTCCACCGGATCTCCGGCATCGCGGATGTCGACGAAGTTTACGCCTTTCACCACACGGCCAGCATCGACATCAAGACAGGGAATAATGCGTTTTGCTAGTGTCACGTTAATTTCCGTTCAATGAATCCGCGAGCTTTTGAGCTTCTACGAAATCGAGTGTACCTTCATAAATTGCGCGGCCAGTAATGACGCCAGTAATACCCTCACCTTCGACAGCACAAAGATTGCGAATATCATCAAGATTGGTTACACCGCCGGAGGCAATCACGGGTATGGTTATTGCCCGCGCGAGTTCTACGGTTGATTCCATGCTCACACCGCTCAACATGCCGTCACGGCCGATGTCGGTGTAAATGATACTGTTCACACCCATGCGCTCGAAGCGCTGCGCCATATCGATGACGTCGTGGTTTGATAGCTTTGACCAGCCGTCTACCGCGACTTTTCCATTCTTTGCATCCAAACCGACAATGACGTGATTGGGAAACTCAATACACAGGTCTTCAACAAAGTGTGGTGAGTTTACGGCCTTGGTGCCGATGATTACGAATTGAACGCCAGCATCGAGATAGGCTTGCACGGTCTCTTCATCGCGTATGCCGCCGCCCACCTGTACAGGTACGTCGGGGAAGGCGGAAGTAATCTCTTTGATTACCGGTGCGTTCATGGGTTTGCCTGCAAATGCGCCATTTAGATCAACCAGGTGTAGACGACGCGCGCCTTTTTCCACCCACTGCGCAGCCATTTGTACTGGGTCATCACCATAGACTGTCGCGTCGTCCATTTCCCCCTGACGTAGACGAACACACTTGCCGTCTTTCAGATCAATTGCGGGAATGATTAGCATTTTTGTGTTTCCTCGTTCATTGTGCCTTGGGTCGTTGCTTTGGGAAGGGGTAGACGTTTGCAAAACTCGCTGTGAATACATCCATGTAAGCTCGACGGCCGCGTCCATGCGGCCGACGGTTTTGCAAACGTCTACCCCTTCCCAAAGCAACTAGTTCAGTGGTAATCCCACAACAACTAAAACCGCTTTTTGCAACTCACGATGAGTCGCCACTGAGTCTCTAAATCAGCTAGTTTAGTCAGAGGAGAAGGTTCGCTTTTTTGAAACCGACGGCCGCATGGACGCGGCCGTCGAGCTTACATGGATGTATTCACAGCGAGTTTCAAAAAAGCGAACCTTCTCCTCTGACTAAACTCTCCTACTTACGGAGACCAGGTCGTAAAATTCTTTAACAATTGCAAACCAGCGTTGTGACTCTTCTCCGGATGAAACTGCACCGCAAATAAATTATCGCGATACAAAGACGCAGCGAAGCTTTTACCGTAGTCACAACTACCCGCAATAATGCTTTCATCCTGTGGCTCACAGTAATAACTATGCACAAAATAAAAACGTGTATCCTGCTCAATACCCGACCACATCGGATGATCTACACGTTGGCGTACCTGATTCCAGCCCATGTGCGGAACCTTTAACCGCTGGCCGCTAGCATCACGCATATCCGTACCGAAGAAACGCACCTTGCCTGGAAACACACCCAGACACTCAGTGTTATCGTTCTCCTCACTCATATCCATCAAGGCCTGCATGCCCACGCAAATCGCAAACACCGGACGCGAATCAATCGCGCGACGAATCGCTGCATCGAGTTTCAATTCTTTCAGCCCTGCCATACAGTCACGCATCGCGCCCACACCAGGAAAGAGCACACGATCCGCCGCATCCACAATCGCGGGATCACTCGTGACGGTAATTTTGTGACCATCGGCAACATGTTCAAGCGCTTTGGCAACCGAGTGCAGATTGCCCATGCCGTAATCAATAATCGCTATGCTGGACATAATCGTATTACAAGCTGCCCTTGGTTGAGGGAATCACACCAGCCATACGCTCATCGCGCTCCAGCGCAAAACGCACCGCGCGACCGAAGGCCTTGAAAATGGTTTCAGCGATGTGATGCGAATTACGTCCGCGCAAATTATCGATGTGTAGCGTCGCCTGGGCGTGATTGACGAAGCCCTGGAAAAATTCGAAAAACAGCTCGGTATCGAAGGTACCGATGGAACCCGCCGGGAATTGCGCATGGAATTCCAAACCAGGTCGGCCAGAAAAATCGATAACCACGCGACTGAGCGCCTCATCCAAGGGCACATAGGCGTGACCATAGCGACGAATGCCTTTTTTATCACCAATCGCCTTGGCAACTGCCTGGCCAAGCGTAATACCGATATCTTCCACGGTGTGGTGCGCATCGATGTGTAAATCACCCTTGGCTACGATGTCGATATCCATCATGCCGTGACGGGCGATCTGATCCAGCATGTGCTCCAGAAAGGGCACGCCAGTATCGAAGGTTCCCTTACCCTGGCCATCCAGGTTCACCGAAACCTTGATCTGGGTCTCGAGGGTGTCGCGCTTTACCTCGGCTTTGCGTTCAGCCATTGTCGATTACCTTTTTGAAATCTCTCTGGACACTGACAAGCAGTGTCTCTACATATATATAGTATGTCCGCGAAGAACAGGAGCTACTGCCGCTGAGAAAACACATGGTCACCATGTTTTCCTACACCAGTTGTGCCAAAGCCTCCATAAAAGCGGCATTTTCCTCGGGTTTGCCAACGGTAACCCGCAGACAGTCTTTTAGCAAGCCGCCCGCCGGGTTGAGGTTTTTAATCAATATCCCGCGATCTTTCAAGCCCTGAAAGATATTATTGGCCTTCCCTTCGGGGGTGCGCAGCAAAATGAAGTTGGCCTGGCTGTCGAAGACTTGTACAGGCAGAAGCTTCAAGCCATCCAGCATTTTGCCTCTTTCAGCACGGATGTTCGCTGTTTGCTGGTCAAAAACCGCCTGATGGCGCAGGGCGAAGGCCGTAGTCTGCTGGGTCAAGGTGTTTATATTATAAGGAAGGCGGACCTTATCAAACTCGCTAATCCAGTCACGGCTACCGAATAACAGACCTAGGCGCAGACCCGCCAGCCCCATCTTGGAGAAGGTGCGCATCACCACAAGATTATCGTATAGGCCTAGATCATTGAGATAACTGTCGTCGGCGAAGGCGTTATAGGCCTCGTCCACTACCACCAGGCCAGGTGTTGCCTGGATAATTTGATCAATTACCTCGCGATCCCACAGATTACCCGTCGGATTATTCGGATAGGCGAGAAATACCAGTGCTGCCTGGGTTTCTTCAATTGTGCTCAGCATGGCATCCAAATCGAGGGAAAAATCTGTTTTAAGAGGTACGCCGCGATAAGACATGCCGCAGAAGGTTGCAATCATCTTGTACATCACGAAACTAGGCTCTGGTGCTAGCACCGTTCTTCCCGCTTCGGCGACAGCCATTGCCATAATCTGGATGAGTTCATCAGAGCCGTTACCAAACATCAGCTGCACACTGTCCGGCAGATCTAATTGTTCGCGAATTTGGTGTGATAACATTTGAGCCGCCGGGTCCGGGTAGCGATTAACACTGGTGTTCGCCAACTCGGCCTGCCACTCACGCAACATGGCCTCATCCCAAGTGTAGGGATTCTCCATGGCATCGAGCTTGATCATGCCACTAGCGTCGGCGACATGATAGGCGGACAAGGCCTGGATGTCGGGGCGTATCAATTTTTTGGTGAAATCACTCATGGGTTTTAGCGTAGGGCACATTCGAGTGCCTAATAAAACGACACCTATCCTACTTGTGCATGCGGTACTCAGCCGATCGCGCGTGGGCGGTCAGGCTTTCGCCGCGGGCCAGTTTTGAGGCAATCTTACCCAGTTCTGCCGCACCCTGTTGCGAAACCATAATCAGGCTTGAGCGTTTCTGGAAATCATAAACACCTAGCGGTGAACTAAAGCGCGCTGTTCGCGATGTGGGTAAAACGTGGTTGGGACCAGCGCAGTAATCACCAAAGGCCTCGGCGGTATAGCGTCCCATAAAGATCGCGCCCGCATTACGAATCTTTTCGACATAACTCATGGGATCTTCGACAGACAATTCCAGGTGTTCAGGCGCGATAAAATTCGAGACCTCGGCCGCCTCATCAAGATTTTTCACCTTGATCAGCGCGCCACGATTGGTCAGCGACTCAGTAATGATGTCTTTGCGTTCCATCTCCTGAGACAGACGATTTATGCTTTCCTGCACCGCGTTGATGAAATCTTCATCATCGGTAATCAATATCGCCTGGGCATCTTCGTCGTGCTCGGCCTGGGAAAACAAGTCCATGGCTATCCAGTCCGGATCGGTCTTGCCATCGCAAATCACCAGGATTTCCGAAGGACCGGCAATCATATCGATACCGCAAGTACCGTAGACCATGCGCTTGGCGGTGGCAACATAGATATTGCCAGGACCAACGATTTTGGCCACTGCGGGTATAGTTTTGGTCCCATAGGCTAAGGCGCCTACAGCCTGTGCACCACCAACCGCAAAAACTCTATCGATGCCAGCTACTGCCGCCGCGGCCAATACCAATTGATTCTTTTCGCCATCCGGTGTCGGAACGACCATGATCAATTCGGGCACACCAGCGACTTTCGCTGGAATCGCATTCATCAAAACCGACGAAGGATAGGCCGCCTTTCCGCCAGGGACATAAAGCCCGGCGCGATCTAAAGGCGTAACCTTCTGGCCAAGCATGGTGCCGTTGTCTTCGGTATAACTCCAGGATTCACCGACCTGACGTTCGTGGTAAACGCGAATACGTTCGGCAGCCTGTTCCAGCGCCTTGCGTGTCTCTCCATCAAGGCGTGTTAATGCCTGATGCAATTCGTCCTGTGAAATCTCCAAATCGTGTATCGACTTGGCCTGCATGCGATCGAAACGATTGGTGTATTGCACGACCGCGGCATCACCACGAGTACGCACCTCGGTCAACACCTGTTTAACGGTATCATTGACGCGATCATCGGATACCCCTTCCCAGGAAATCAGTGTTTCCAGGTCCTGCCAAAAATACGTATCGCTTGAATCTAGTCGGCGTATATCAATCATGTATCACCCCTGGGCTTTGACCATGCGGTCAACCGCCTCACTCAAATGCTGAATAAAGGCCTTTACGGTATTGGATTTCATTTTCATCGAGGCCTTGTTAACGATAAGACGAGAACTGATGTCGGCAATCTCTTCCATCGGTTCCAGACCGTTTGCGCGCAGTGTGTTGCCAGTGTCGACCACGTCAACTATCGCATCGGCCAATCCAACAATAGGCGCAAGTTCCATAGAACCGTAGAGCTTAATGATTTCGACCTGCTGACCTTTGGACGCATAAAATGCCTTTGCAGAATTGACATATTTGGTGGCGACTTTGAAACGCGTTCCTGTGGGTTTGTGTTTCGGATCGCCGGCCGTCATCAGTTTGCATTGTGCAATCTGCAAATCCAAAGGCTCATAAATACTGTCGCTTGGGTGTTCAAGCAACACATCTTTACCCGCCACGCCAATATCCGCCGCGCCATAGGCAACGTATGTCGGTACATCTGAGGCGCGCACGATGACGATTTTTACGTTGTCGAGATTGGTAGGCAAAATCAGCTTACGACTTTTTTCCGGATCTTCGGCAGGCTCTATTCCTGCGTGGGCCAGAAGCGGAACGGTTTCTTTATAAATGCGTCCCTTGGACAGGGCAATAATGATGTTGTCTTTCATGAGTCTTTACTTTGTTCAGGCGCTATGGAACGCGACGAATATTCGCCCCCAGCATAGCCAGTTTTTCTTCAATGCGCTCATATCCGCGATCAATGTGGTAAATACGTTCGACTAAGGTATCTCCCTCCGCCTTGAGTGCCGCCAAAACCAGGCTGGCCGATGCGCGCAGATCGGTCGCCATAACCGGCGCTGCGGTCAAACGCTTTACGCCTTTAACAATCGCGGTATTCCCTTCAAGTCGAATATCGGCACCCATGCGCTGTAGTTCCTGCACGTGCATGAAGCGATTTTCAAATACGGTTTCAGTTACCGTGGCAACGCCATCGGCTATTGCGTTCAAAGCAACAAATTGAGCCTGCATATCGGTCGGAAACGCCGGATGCGGCGCGGTATGAATATCTACTGCCTTGGGACGCTTACCTTGCATATCCAGACTAATCCAGTCTTCGCCAATCTCAATTTTGGCACCGGTTTCTTTCAGTTTCGCCAGTACGGAATCCAGGCAATCCGGATCTACATCTTTTAATTTGACGTGCCCGCCAGTAATGGCTGCACCGACCAGATACGTCCCGGCTTCGATACGATCAGGAAGCACCTTATGGTGGGCACCTTTCAGGCGTTCAACACCCTCAACAACAATAGTGTCTGTGCCCGCACCGGTAATTTTCGCGCCCATCTTGATCAGGAAATTCGCCAGATCAACGACTTCAGGCTCGCGTGCGGCGTTTTCCAGTATGGTGGTTCCTTCCGCCAGGGTTGCCGCCATCAATAAATTCTCGGTACCGGTTACGGTCACCACATCCATATATATACGGGCGCCTTTTAGGCGTTTGCACTCTGCACGGATATAACCGTTAGACACATCGATCGTGGCTCCCATTTCCTGGAGCCCTTTGATATGTAAATTCACTGGGCGGGTACCGATTGCGCAACCACCTGGCAGGGACACTTCTGCCTGACCAAAGCGTGCGACCAATGGACCTAACACCAATATCGATGCACGCATGGTTTTGACTAGCTCATAGGGGGCAACGCGGCTAGTCACATTGCTGGCATCTACCTCGATACTCATTTTCTCGTCGACAATGAGTTGCACACCCAAACGGCCCAGCAATTCCATGGTGGTAGTCACATCCTGGAGATGTGGCACATTGGCAATAACCGAAGGCGTCTCTGCCAATAAAGTGGACGCCAATATCGGCAAAGCGGCATTTTTTGCCCCCGAAATGCGTATCTCGCCGTTGAGCTGTTGCCCGCCACTGATAACTAGTTTATCCATAGCTGATCCGGTTAATTATGAGGATTGATTTTCATTTCAGGCAGTTAGATCCGCTTATATGACATTCTGCTTATCAGGGAATGCCTGCCATTGTTCTGGTGTAAATGATTTGATGGAAAGGGCGTGAATCTCGCCGCTGGCGATCTTTTCCCCAAGACAGGCATAGACCATGCGCTGCTGCGCCAGTTTGTTCTTGCCCTCAAACGCGGGGCTGACAACTCGCACACGGGCATTACAACCTTCACCGGCAACCTCAACATCGGCTTCCGGTATACCATTTTCGATCAAGCGTTTGATATCAGAGACTTCCATTACACCATCCGAACCCGGTAAACACAGCGGCCAATGGTACCACAGTTGACAACGCTATGCGGCAACCTTGATCAGGCGCTCCAGGCCAGATACACGGATTAGCATGGTCAGTTGTTGCTGGATATTCTCAAACAAAACCTCGCTTTCGTGCATACGTCCTTCGCGTATCCATTCCAGCAAGCAGGCGATACCCGCGCTGTCTATACGTTTTACTTCTCCCACATCAATCAAAACGTCTGTATTATCTTGAAAGATCTGGCGCGCCAAGGAATAGGCCTGGTTTGCAGTTTCAAAGGTCAGATCGCCAATGACGCGATAATGTCCCATCGCCAGCGTGTCGAGACGGACACTACTCACTGCATAGCCTTTTTGTTTTTCGCTGCCAACTGATCGATCAATCCACTGATTCCCGCCGTACGTATCTCTCTGGAAAAACTGGTGCGGTAATTAGAGATCAGACTGATATCATCAATCGTCACGTCGAAGACTTTCCATCCATCTGCGATCTTGTGCAGGCGATAATTAATCGGCACCGGAAAACTACCCGGCTGCTCGACTTCGGATTTTATTGTCACCTCGCCCGAGGCCAGGTCGTCATGAAAAGGCAGAAACTTGATATTCTGTTCGGCAAAGTCTGCCAGCGAGGTTGCATACGTGCGCACCAGCAGTGTCCGAAATTCTTCGATAAAACGTTTTTGTTCCTGCGGGGTAGCCTGACGCCAGTATTTACCCAACACCCATTTCGACATGCGTTCGAAATCAAAGTGTGGAAGCACATACTCCTTAATCAGCTCGTAAAGTCGCTCCGGTTCTTTGGCGATTAAGGCCTTATCCTGCTTGAGTTTGGCAATGGTCTTTTCAGACACCGATTTAACCATATCCTGCGGTGACTGCTCAGCCAGCACTGCTGTGGAAAAGCACATGCTTACCAGCAAGAAGCAACTCAAAATTCCGTTCTTCATCACATTTCTCCCGTCACCCGCGCCAACTCAGCCACGTGCATATTATAGTGAAATACACTTTGAAGATATTCTGTATAGGTGAGCACATATCCCTGAAACGCACCCACTATTTTGTCCGATTGTTCCAGGCCCGCTTCAAAATCTGTATAGGTACTTATCATCCAGCGCCGTGCCGAACGGGCACTTTTTTCGAGACTTGCGACTGAAGAATAAAATGCGTGCACCTGTTTGTAACTCTCTTCAACCTGGAAAGGAATCCCTTTGCGCGCAAGTGCTCCTTTTTCCATTAACGCATCGAGTTCGGCCTGTGCTTTGGCCACGCGGGCGTCTTTCAGGCCGCCGTTCCAGTCCCACTGCAATCCTACAAAGGGCGTACCGCCCCAATCGTTAAACGGATCGTATATATGCGGATTGTCCAGTCGATCACGCCCAGGAGAAAAGGAAACCATACCGCCCAATCCGGCAACGATATTAGGTTTGTTCATTGCTTTGTTGGCCAACACCAGCGATTGCTTCGCCTTCAAGCCTTCACGCAGTTGGTTCATTTCAGGGCGCTGCGTTAGCGCCTTGCCTTGCCATTCCGCTAACTCACCCCCTGGCAAGGCCACGGGCGTGATTCGTGTGTCTTGAATTTCAATCGATTCTTCTGCACCAAAATTGGTCAAGACCTTCAAACCCGCCATGGCGATCTTTTTCAAGGCCTGAGCCTTGGAAATATAAGCATCCGCCAGACCTAAAGCCGCTTGCAGGGCAAACAAATCCGATTGTTTTACGTGACCCTCGCCTTCATCCAACCAGTTCTTGACCTTGTCGGCGGCGATCTGCAAGCGGGACTTCATGTCTTCCAAAAACAATTCAGTGTCGCGAGCGGCGAGAAATCCAAAATAGGCCTTCTTGACTTCGTAAACCGTGTCGCCCTTTTGCAGGCGTACGGTTTGTTGCTTGATCTTGATGTCTGCTCCTGCGGCGTCTCGATAGTTTTCCAGCTTACCGAAGGTATACAGCGGCTTTATGATGCGGAAATCCGTATAACTCCAGGGCGAAATGCCTTCCGCCAGGGTGTAACGGTCGCGACGATTGACACAAGCAGCTTGATCGCCACAGTTGTCGCTTAAAAACAAACCGCCAGTTAAGCCGGGAGAAAGACCGACAAAGCTGTAAACCTGGGATTGCAGCCCACCATAACCATCCACTTCCGCCAAGGTCGCTTCCGCAACGCGCACCAATGCTTCCATTTCCGAAATACGGGGATCGTGTTGTAGCGCTCGCTCGATAGCCGTATCGAGATTAAGGGGAACGCCCTGCGCGTGAACCGAAAACGTGAACACCAGTCCGGCTAATAAGGGGAAAAACCTATTCATTACCTGCTGCTTTGCTAAATAAAACCTGACCGATCACCTGCTCCAACACGATAGCTGATTGGGTCAATTTGACCTTGTCGCCATCATTCAGCAACTTTTCGTCGCCACCTGGTTCAAGAGCCACATATTGCTCACCAAGTAGGCCCGCCGTGAAAATCGAGGCGCTGGTATCAATTGGCAACACCTTGTACTTGTCATCGATAGCCAGAGTGACAACTGCCTCAAATGTTTGAGTATCAAGTGAAACCGACGCTACAGTCCCCACCCGCACACCTGCCAACATTACCGGCGCCCTGACCTTTAGACCACCGATATTCTCAAAATGCGCTTCAATATCGTAGGTATCACCTTCATCGTATCCGGCCAGATTACTCACCTGTAAGGCCAGCACTACCAGGGCGGCTATGCCTGCGGCGACGAAGCCGCCGACAAAGATTTCCATTCGCTTTTGATCCATCTAGACTCCCCCGAACATCAGTGCGGTCAGAATAAAATCCAGGCCCAGCACAGCAAACGCGGTATGGACCACCGTACGCGTTGTCGCTGAACTGACGCCTTCAGTGGTTGGGTGTGCATCATAGCCCTCAAAAACCGCAATCCAGGTTGCGACAAAACCGAACACCATGCTCTTCACCACGCCATTCCAGATGTCATCCCAAAAATCCACCTTGGACTGCATTTGCCCCATCAACGCACCGCTATCAACACCAAGCATGCCGACCGCAACCATATACCCACCGAATACCCCAACTGCGCTGAAAATACACGCCAGCATTGGGAGAGAAACGATTCCGGCTATAAAACGCGGCGCGATCACTCGCTTAAAAGGATCTACCGCCATAACTTCCATCGCTGGCAATTGCTCTGTTACTTTCATCAAACCGATTTCCGCGGTCAGCGCAGAACCTGCCCGGCCAGCGAACAATAATGCCGTTAGCACTGGCCCCATTTCTCTCACCAAAGAAAGTGCCACCGCCTGCCCTAAGGCCTCTTCAGCGCCAAAGTCCACGAGCGTGTAATAACCCTGTAAAGCCAGAACCATTCCTACGGTAAGACCTGATATCGCGACGATCTGAGTACTTTGTACCCCAACATTAAACATTTGCCGTACAAGCTGCCTGCGCTGCCCGAGTAAACCCGGAAATGCCCGCAGCGCAGAAATCAAAAACAGATGTCCGCGACCCAGTCGCTCAAAAAAGGAAAGTCCGTGCCCGCCTATGTATTCCAACCAATTCAGCATGCGCCTATTGTTTCCGTTCCATCAGGTCATCCGCTAAATCACACGCGGGATAGTGAAAGGCCGCCGGTCCGTCCGGCAAACCGTTGAGAAATTGTTGTACCCATTTTGAGTCAGAATGCCACAACTGGCTCGGTGTTCCCTGCTCCACCACCTTGCCGTCTGAAATCACATAGAGATAATCCGAAATCTTTGCCACTTCCTGCACGTCATGGGAAACAATTATGCTGGTTAAACCCAGGCTGTCGTTGAGCAAGCGTATGAGTTTCATGATGACGCCAACCGTTATCGGGTCCTGCCCGGTAAATGGTTCATCGTAGAGTACCATGGTAGGGTCAAGCGCCACCGCACGTGCAAGCGCAACCCGTCTGGCCATACCCCCGGATAATTCGCTAGGCATAAAATCCTTCACGCCACGCAGACCCACGGCCTCCAGTTTCATTAACACCAGATCTCTGATCAGTATCTCAGGCAGCTGTGTATGTTCGCGGATGGGGAAAGCCACATTCTCAAAGACACTAAGGTCGTTAAACAAAGCGCCGGTCTGAAACATCATGCCCATGCGTTGGCGCAGTGCATAAAGCTCGCTACGACTTAGCGACGTGACGTCTTTTCCCTCGACAGTGACGCTGCCAGTGGCAGGTTTGAGCTGGCCCGTGATCAGGCGCAATACCGTGGTTTTCCCGGTTCCGCTTGGCCCCATGATAGCCGTTACTTTGCCACGAGGAATCTGAATATTGAGGCCATTGAGAATCGCCCGCGTGCCACGATAAAAACTCACATCGCGCATGTCGACTAGTAGCGATTCGTCGTTTGCCTTCCTTGTCACCAAGTTTTTCTACCCTGAATTCATTAAATGTTTGTTTTTGAAACCCTAAACAGTATACCCCATCAGTTCAAGCAGAATTTGTACCGATGACGCAGCCTCTGAAAATTCAAGCTCGGTTTCCAGCACTACAACCAGGGGCATTTTGAGTTGGGTGACCGGAAATACTTGCTCAAGATCACGCCGTAGCGCGCGTAGACCATCATTTCCCGCCGCTAGTTTCACGCGCAATACCTTCAACTGATCTTGTAGGCAATCTGGGGGTGATGATACATCGACCTTTTGCACAGACTTGCCATTATTTACAGGTAAGGTAACGAAACCGATACATAGCTCGCCAAACGTTTCCGTTAAACTGACCTGATCCGCAGGGCTCGCGCCCTCAAACAAGAAGCCCGTCTTGCCATCAACGGCTTCCAGCCACGACTCACTCACCGCTTTTGGCACACCTCGCCATTTTTCTTCTGGCACCCAGACTGCTGAAAATTCGTTGGCATAGTAATCAAGACGCCAATCCTCAGGCAAATCCTCGGGATAATAATGTGTGAGTAAATGCGGATTATCCCAGTCGTTTGACGCAATATTTATTGCTTTTAAGCGCACAGATTCATACTCCTGCTGCCGATTGTGATTGGCCTTAGGTAATCGTTCCGGATATTAAACCGGCTTGGAAGCGGCCTTCAAACCTTAATACTGTGCAACTCTTCGTTAATCCCCTAAAAAGTACTCAAGCACATAGATTCAAACCAATTACACGCTTTCCTCACAATTACAGGAAATGCATCACATTTTAAATGTGAAATACTGTGCAAATTTTAATTGTTGCCGAATTATTTCATACAAAATACTACTTATTGGCTATAAATGGAGAATGATATGACCGTGCTGGATATGGCTGTCCCCGTCAATACAGGGCTACATAGTTTTCTTGCCATCGACGAGGCATGTGTGGCGATATTTCCCCTGCTGATAGAACAACTAGAGATCGCCAATCACCAATTGACGGACGGTATCGATGCTCTGACACGTGGCTTTGGCTGTTTAGCGCAAACCTTGAACCTGATAGAACCATCCCAACTAGGCCACAATCTTCCGCACGACATTATCCAAAAAATTCAGAAAGTGCAGCGCTATACGCACGATTTGATTAAGGCAGGGGAGTCTATCCACGAAACAACCGCCCGGGAGGCGATAAACAATCATTCAAAAGATAGCGCGCAAAATATCAAACGCATCATTATCCGCACTTTGAATATGCAGGTTCTTGCGCAAGATGTCCGCAACGAAGCAGACAATTTGATAAAGGAATTGGAAAAGGCTCAGGAAGGCCTGCTATTTGACGAAAATACCGACGTAAAACAAAAAGCAACGGCTATCAAAATGTTGATAGAAATGCGTATGGAAATAAACAAAATGATCGTCGCTTTCCAGTTTCAGGATCGAGTAAGTCAAATTATCAATGCAGTAATCAATTCAATGAAGGATCTTACAGACTACATTAGTGATGCAGGTACTCAAGCGAGAAACGAAGGAATAGACGCCTATGTCGACATAGGGGAAATGCGTCGGCGCGTCGAACAATACTGTATTTCAAAAGAACAATATGAACTCATGGGGAGGAAATCGAGCGACACCTCAGACGACATTATTCTTTTCTAGTCTTTTGCACTACTTATTTTTTCGTCTTTCACTCGCAGTGCTTTTCTTTGTTTTCAATCCGTGTGTTTGCTGCGTTCTGAAAGGTTTGGCTTTTTGTGTAACGCGCGCGCCTTCAGCGCGATCACCTGTACCCGCCGGCTGATAAGTCGGAACAAGATGTTTTTTCCCATTCCCAATAAGATCTGCACGCCCCATACTTTTCAGAGCATCACGCAATAAGGGCCAATTATTCGCATCATGATAACGCAGAAAAGCCTTATGCAAGCGGCGCTGCTTTAATCCTCTTGCGCTAAACACCTTCGCCGAATTCCGTTTGATTTTACGCAAAGTATCCATTTCGCTGTAATACATCGCCGTTGCAGTCGCCATAGGTGACGGCAAAAATGTTTGCACCTGGTCCGCGCGAAATCCATTAGCTTTCAACCACAGAGCGAGATTCATCATATCTTCGTCTGTAGTACCCGGATGGGCGGCAATAAAGTATGGAATCAAATATTGTTCTTTTCCTGCCTGTTGGGAATATCGTTCAAACAACTCTTTGAAACGATCATATACCTTTATTCCAGGCTTCATCATTTTACTTAGTGGACCTTCTTCCGTATGTTCCGGCGCTATTTTCAGATAGCCGCCAACATGGTGCTGCGCCAGCTCTTTTACATACTCAGGTGAGCGTATAGCGAGGTCGTAGCGAAGTCCCGACGCAATGAGAATTTTCTTCACGCCTTTCAATCCACGCGCGCGCCGGTACAACCGTATCAAAGGCTGATGATCGGTACCCAGGTTTTGACAAATATCCGGGTAAACACACGAAGGTTTGCGACATGCAGATTCGATTGCCTCATCCTTACATGTTAGTCGATACATATTCGCTGTCGGTCCACCAAGATCGGAAATTACGCCTGTGAACCCGGGAACCGTATCTCGTATAGCCTCTATCTCACGGATAATGGAATCTTCCGAACGACTTTGTATGATTCTTCCCTCGTGTTCCGTAATTGAACAAAAGGTACATCCCCCAAAACACCCGCGCATAATATTTACGGAAAAACGAATCATTTCGTATGCGGGAAATTTACTGGCCTGATAATCAGGATGAGGAATGCGTCGATACGGTAAATCAAAAACCTTATCCAACTCCTTACTCGTCAGCGGAATCGGGGGAGGATTGATCCACACCTCGCGCGTACCATGTCGTTGCACTAATGCGCGCGCATTACCAGGATTAGTTTCCTGGTGCATCACACGCGACGCGTGGGCATATGTCACGCGATCACTACGTACTTGCTCGAAGGAAGGTAAGCGAATTACGGTTCGCGCCGGGTCGAGTTTGGGCGCACGACGAGAAACAAAACGAATAACGCTCTGATCAGGCGGCGTAGCCGCGACTTCTTCATAAGGATTGGCGTGAGGCACAATTTCGCCAGGCGTATCGACGTGGGTAGAATCCAGTTCGTACCAGCCGTCAGGAATTTCGCGACGAAAAAAAGCTGTACCACGTATGTCTGTGACGTCTTTTATATCCTCGCCGGAAGCCAGGCGATGAGCAAGCTCCACAATTTGCCGTTCTGCGTTTCCATACACCAGCATATCGGCTTTGGCATCGACTAACACCGAACGCTTGATCTTGTCCGACCAATTGTCATAGTGAGCAATACGGCGCAAGCTGGCCTCGATACCGCCTAGAACAATCGGTATCCCCTTGAATGCCTCTCGACATCGTTGGGCATATACCACGACCGCATAGTCCGGTCTTTTACCCGCTGTACCATCGGGGGTATAGGCATCGTTGCTACGAATTTTCCTGTCTGAGGTATAGCGATTGACCATTGAATCCATGTTTCCGGCTGTGACCCCGAAAAACAAGTTAGGCTTTCCCAGTCGGCTAAAATCCTTGGTATCAGACCAGTCCGGTTGATCGATAATGCCCACCCGAAAGCCCTGAGCCTCTAACACACGCCCCACCACCGCCATGCCAAAGCTGGGATGATCCACATAGGCGTCGCCGGTAATCAAGATGACGTCGCAAGAATCCCAGCCCAACGCTTCCATTTCGGGGCGAGTGCGGGGGAGAAACGACGCAGTCCCGAAGCGCTTGGCCCAGTATGGTCGGTAGGAAAATATGTCAACTGCGGGGTACATAGGGATTTATCACATTGAAGTGGGGTAATTATAACAGACCAGCATAACCAAGCAATTTTCTTGGTTATAGCTGTGATTACAAACAAGCCACTATTTGTAAAACATTGTTATTTTAAAAACAATTCAGCGCATTCCCTTTTCGTCTGAGATGAAGTCCGAGCTCAGTCTGGTCGCTAACATGGGAGTGCTATACCAACAGGAGGGGCAAATGTCAGAGCCGGCACCAGTGTTGAACACAGATGATACCTCTGATCTGGTCACTATGGACCAGGCCTGCATCCATGTTTTTCCTTTATTGGTCGCGCAGCTCGAAATTGCCAATCAACAACTTGCGGACGGCGTTGACACCCTAATCACCGGGTTCACCTACCTTGCGCAGAAATTTAATGATGTAGACCCAAGTACCCTGGAAAAGCAGATACCCACGGAAATGCGCCAAAAACTGCAGCGTATACACCGTTTTACCGAAGACCTCATACACGCTGGCCATCGAATACACAACACCACCGTGGAAGAAGTCACCAAGGATGAAAACAATAAATTGCGTCGCAACATCAACCGTATCGTTTTAAAAACCCTGGATATTCAACAGTTATCCGCTGAAATTCGCGAACAGGCGGGAAACGTTATCAATGAATTGGAAGACGTGCGCGATGAGCTGGTTAACGACGCAGATGACAGCAATCCTCATTTGTTAAAAACGTTCATGGAACTACAAATGGAATTGAACAAAATGGTCGTCGCATTCCAGTTCCAGGACCGCGTATTCCAGATTATCAGCGCCGTAACCAACGCAATGAAGGATTTAAGCGAGTTTTTACAGAAGGCTCGGAGCCAACAAAGCGGAGGCAATAACGAGACCCTGGTCAGCCTCACAGAAACGGTGCGACACGTGGAGCGCTATTACATATCCAAAGAACAATATGAGTTAAAAGGCGACAAAAAGGACGAAACATCCGACGATATCGAATTATTTTAGAGTGTCGAAACTTATACTACGCAGCTGCCCTGATACCAGCCTCGCCCTATAAAACATTCCAGAAAAAACAAGCCCTCTTCGTCTAGTTCGGTAAAACGTACGCCATGTGTAACACCTGGGTGCGTTCCTGTTTCTTCATGCACGAATCGTATGACGCTTTTCAGTTTGACTAGCCCCGGCCCAAATGGGGATCGTATGGAAATCAATAAACGATCCCCCACATTGCCTAGCCGGTCACGTCCGCTCAAACAAGCCTCACCGACCGTTATGTTCTTCATACGCACCATCGAACTCTTGCCCGATTGAGTACTGACATTGAGCAAGATACCCTCCGAAGCCACCACGACACTCTCAGCCAAAGGGGCTTGTTTTTGTCCCATTACTGGCCATACCAAATGTAGGCTGGGATAGGGTGTTTCACGGATCGCTGCAGCCCTGCTGTTAAATCTCACGATTTGTCCACCCATTCGGCGCTTTACTACTACCTGGCAGCCTTCTACCAAGGGAAATTCACTTCTTGGAAGGCTTACCCGGATATGGCGGCTATCTACATACCCCAGGAGGGTGGATGGCGATAGATGGTGAAGCCCATCTTGCTCAATTTGAAGATAAAGCATTTCACCTATGCGCAGCTCGGAGGGGACGGGACTCATGCAATCTCCTTATCATCTAATTCAACTATTACCGGGTCTTAGATAGTGTCCTGAACCTGGTTTGATACTTTGCTTGTAGTCCCTATCGACACACAGGTAAAATGTCTGAACAGTCGGGTTTACCTGACAGTTTGAAAACTTTAATAAATACATCCAATTTAAATAATTAGAAACAATTTGTTACGTAATTACCTGTGCTTGAAAGCGGTTTTGGACGATATCCAAGTTAACTTAACAAGTCTTTAACATTTGCTTTGTAGACTTCTACAAACATCTGGCGGGTAGTCGTACGAAAAGGAGGAACCCAAATGTTTCTTGAAATCTTTTCTAAAACCGATATGAGTGAAAAACAGGACGTCCGTACCTATGAAGAGGAAAATCAGTACCTCGAGGCATTTGTTGGCGACTCACTGTTAATTACCACCGCCCAAGAGCTGAACCAGCTTAAAGAAGGACTGAGTAACTAAACAGCTCTAAACCGTTTTCTCTAGCACTCTCCTTAAACTAAAAGCATTCCGAACAGAATGCTTTTTTTTTCGGCTCAGTTTTTGCTCGTCTCTCCTTTGAAAGCTATAACAACAGTTTGGAGAACGACGATGAAACTGGTCGAAAACTGCAAGGATCTTTACGGTGAATTATCGGAAAGTAATCAGCGACATATTACTCGCCTGTTACAAAACCCGTCCGCTGAAAACTGGGAACAGGCGCGAAGAATCGTAGTAAGCCCGGCACCGCTATTGACCCTCGACATGGCCGTCAGCCGCGTGACAGAAACCAAGCTCAATAGCTTCCCGGATCAGTTCACCATCTACCGGGCCCTGGACTACGCTATCAAGAAGCACCAGCACTATCTGAGTCGCCCAATGGATATGGAATTCGGTATCCGCTAAGCATTTCCTTTACCCCCCAGATGAGACTAAAATGGATTTCCTTACAACAAAAAAGAGGGGATATCCATGGGAACCGTACGCATAGCGACGCTGTTAATGCTTGCGTCTATCGCACTGCCGCTTCAGGCCGCTGAAAATATCAACATCATGTTACAAGAATGGCGCATCGTTACCGACAAGACCACGGTACGTACCGGTAAGGTCACGCTAGCCATTCAAAATCGCGGTAGGGAAACCCACGAAATTGTCCTGTTAAAAACCGATCTTCCTTTTGATCAACTACCCTTGCTCCCGGAAGGTGGCATTGATGAAGCAAAAGCAGGAGAAGTCATTGATGAAATCGAAGACGTTACTGCCTTTTCAAAACACGAACTCACCGCTTTTTTAAAGCCTGGTAAATACGTGCTTTTGTGCAATATGGTCGAGATGGAAGACAACCAGCTCGAACAGCACTATGCCATGGGCATGCGCTTATCACTGGTAGTAAAATAGCTTACTCAAGACTTTAGCGTAGATTGCCGACAACCATCAGAGAATTCTGGTGGTTGTAAAAATGGACACTGGCAAAGCACAAAATATACTCGTCATCGATTCGGACCGCGCAAGTCAGGAAGCAATGCAGACATTTTTTGCTGCACGTTCCTGCCGTGTGTGTTTCGCCGGTGACGAGGCATCTGCCTACAAAGTTATAGACAGCACTCCTTTGTCACTAGTTATTGTCGAAATACTCTCCGACAATTTAAAAGGTCTCGATTCCCTCAAAAATATCGCTAAAAAAGCCGCTGGACGCAAAACACCTGTTATCGTAGTTAGCAGTCACACTAAAAGTGATGATATTGCGCAATGCGTAGCCTTGGGCGCAAAAGACTTTATTGCAAAACCTCTCAACGACGAACTCTTTGCCAAACATGTTTCCGGGGTAATGAGCTTACCTGAGTTAGGTGGTAATACCGACGCTGCCACCAAACCTGTCACCGGTATTGTTAATGAACTTGCAGAAAAACTAAAAACTGATGATCTGGACTTTTCAGTCATGCCTCAGCTCGGATACAAAATCATCGAGCTACTCAAAGATGAGAAAGCGCCGCTGGCAAAAGTATCCGAATTAATAGAAAAAGATCCAGGAATCTTTTCTAAAATACTGAAGGCCGCAAATTCTCCGGTATTCGCCGCTGCCAAGCCTGTATACAATTCTAAAGAGGCAATCTTGCGCATAGGCGTAAAGCGCACCATTAACTACATACTGGTAGTATCAAGTTCTCGATTATTTAAAACCCCAGATAAAACATATGAAGGTATTTTGAAAGAGGTTCTTGATCACAGCTTGACCTGTGCCATTGTCGCAAGAGAAATCGGCCATGCGATCAATTACCCTGAGGCTGACAATCTATTCGCATATGGATTACTTCATGATATAGGAAAAGTTTTACTGCTGCGCATATTGAAAGAAGTCGCAGAGGAAAGAAACATCACGGATACTATAGTAATAAAAGATTTACTGGAAAAACTGCACACCAGATTCGGTGCAAGCCTGGTGAAAAAGTGGAATCTACCGAAAGAATTCTTTGAAGCAATACTCTATCATCACGACAAGCCCGACCGCGCAAAGCACAGTCCGACAGTGGTACTGGTGTCCATTGCTAACATGATCGCGCATGAAATTGAAGACGACACCCTTAAAACCAATATGCCCCAGATTTTGAGGCAACCGCACTTGGCGATGTTAGGCCTGAAAAATCCTAAGTTTGATACGATGAAGTCTGTCGTAATGAAAGAGAAGTCGATTTTGAAAGGTCTGGCCGAATAAATCAGATTTTTATTCTTGTAGTATGCCCGCTAGCCATAGCCGTAGACGCAATCCAAGCTCCGTTGTATATCCCACTTCCGTGTATCGAATCAATCCGTTTCTATCCACAATAAAACTTGTGGGGAAAGCACGAATTCCAAAACGTTGTGCAATAGTCCCGGAATCATCCACCAGTACAGGCGCAATAATTTCGCGCTCGCGAACGACTGCTTTCACTTTATCTGCGCTACCCGAATGAGAAGCCACAGTGACGACATTTCCGGAACGGGAAAGCGAATCGATGGTGCCATGCTCAAGTCGGCAGACCGTACACCAGGTCGCCCAGAAGTGTATGAGAACCGGTTCGCTGATATCCTCTGGAAGACGAATAACCTGCCCGTCCAGAAACTGGGCCGTGACAGAAGGTAATTTTCCCTTTGGTGTATCCAAGGTTTGATAAAACTGCACACCGAGATAGACCAGCACAAGCACCGCTGCCTGAATCAACCATCCAACGTAGCGCTTTCTATAGAAAGGTACTGTATCTCCGCTCACTTCGCTTCAGCCTTTTTCTGACCGCAACGTGTACACCTGTATACCGTTACCAGTTTACCTTTCTTAACATCAAACACCTGCTTCTGGTCGATTTCCCACTTATGAAAACCACTTTTGCACAAACTCTTCCCCTTGTGCTTCTCAGCGGCTTTAGGAATCTTGAATTTGACCACTTCCCCCATGACCTACCTCTCAACAAAACCAACAACCATGCTAACTATCGACAAAATCTTGTTGGAATTTGATCCAAGTTGAGTAGGGAAGTTTCAAATTCCCTAGACTCCCCTTCGCCAGGCGTGGAATCGCGAAACCCAACTTAATAGTCTTTCCGGCGCATGGGCCTTCTTCCAGTTTCCGGCAACATACTTATTCGCCTCAGAGAGAGTTGGATAAATATGAATAGTTCCCAGAATCTTGTTCAATCCAATACCGTGTTTCATTGCCAATACATATTCGGCAATCAATTCTGCTGCATGATGGCCGACTATCGTAACGCCCAGAATACTATCCTTCCCCGGCACTGTTAACACTTTAATAAAACCGTACGCTTCCTGCTCTGCTATAGCGCGATCCAAATCGTCTATGCCATAACGCGTCACTTCAAAATCAATACCGCGCACCCTGGCCACTTTTTCATTTAGCCCAACCTGCGCAATTTCAGGATCAGTGTAGGTCGCCCAGGGAATTACCGAATAATCTACGCGAAACTTTTTGAAAGGACTGAACAACGCATTAACCGCTGCGTACCAGGCTTGATGCGCTGCGACATGCGTAAACTGATACGGTCCTGCAACATCTCCACAAACATAAATATTTGGATAGTTGGTGCGTAGAAATTCGTCTGCTTCTATAGTGCCATTAGCCTGCAATTTCACGTCGAGTGATTCCAGGCCAAAACCCGATACATTCGCCTGTCTACCCAGTGCGACGAATACAAGATCGCATTCGATTCGAATTTCGCCTTGTGGACCTTTACAGATCGCAACCGTATAGCCTCCGGTTTTCTCGAAGCGAACAACCTCGTGTTCAAGCAAAACTTCGATTCCTTCGCTCTTAAACCGTTGGACTATCAACTCAGACACATCGTCGTCCTCTCGTGGCATCAGATGTTTGTCACGTTGAATCAACGTCACCTTCGTACCAAGACGCTGGAATGCCTGAGACAACTCACAGCCGATTGGCCCACCACCGAGCACCAGCATACGTTTGGGTTGATTCCGAAGCTCCCATAGCGTGTCAGATGTTACATACTCAATATCCTTAAGTCCGGCAATAGAAGGCACAAATGGCCTGGCGCCAGTGGCAATAACAATATTTTTCGTCGTCATTCGCTCACCATTCACCTCGACCTCATATGGAGAGACTATCTTCGCATCTCCCTCAATCACCTTCACCCCCAGGCCGGTATATCGTTCCACTGAGTCATGTGGCTCGATCTCACGTATCACTCGTTGGACGCGTTCCATAACTTCTGCAAATTCGAAATCGACACTTGCCTGTTTAAAACCAAACTCTTTCGCACGCTTAATATAGGATAGTATCTTTGCCGATCGTATTAGTGATTTACTGGGAACGCATCCAGTGTTTAGACAATCCCCACCCATGCGATGTTTTTCTATCAAGGCCACTTTTGCCTTAACAGCGGCGCCGATATAGGCGGTAACCAATCCCGCCGAACCACCACCCATAACGATCAAATTGAAATCATAATTACGTGGACGCTTGTATTTTTTGATTTTGCCATTTCTCTTCAATATTGAAACCATTTTCTTGGCTAGTAGAGGAAATATACCTAGCAACGCGAAGGACAGTATTAAAGCCGGCGACAATATCCCTGCAAGTGAATCCAGATCTGCCAACTGACTACCTGCATTGACGTAGACAATTGTACCCGCCAGCATGCCAGCCTGACTGACGAAAAAAAACTGCCATGTTCGAATTTTGGTCAAGCCCATTACCAGGTTAATCACAAAGAAAGGCACAACGGGAATTAAACGTAGACTGAAAAGATAAAACACACCATCTTTTTCCATGCCTTGATTAAACTGCACTAGCTTTGCCGAAAAGCGTGTTTGAACATATTCTCTCAATAGAAATCGCGATACTAGAAAAGCCAGCGTCGCACCGATGGTGCTTGCGACGGACACAATAATTGTTCCATTGAAAAGACCAAACACAGCCCCGGCAAGCAAAGTCATTATCGTTGCGCCCGGAAGAGATAACGCCGTGACAGCAATATAGACCCCGGCAAACACCACAACGGTAAAAACGAGTTGTTGATCCCGAAAAGCGATCAGGGAATCTTGTTGAGACTTAATATAATCCAGGGTAAAAAACTGATGTGCGTCGAATATATAGAATGCCGCTACCAGCGACAATATTGTTATGCCCAACAATAACCTTGTAAGACCTTGCACTATGAGTACCTCTAGGCAGCTTGCAACAGACTGGTATAGAGATCCTCAGACAACGATTTTGTTACAACTCATTCCTTGTCTTTCAAACACCCGATCTCAGGAATTGTCCCCACTGAATTCTCCACCGGCTATGGTAGTGATTTTGTTGTCGCGGTTATAGATGTCTCGTCTGAACTGAACGATATCCCCATCATCCACCCAGGCAGTCCAGTACAGTAGATAAATAGGAATTTTGGTTGGTAGATTTACACGCTGTGTTTCACTGCGCGAAATGAGTTTGCGCACTTCACGATTGCTCCACCCATTTTCTCTGCCGCCAAGTAGATAGGTAGCCAAAGAAACCGGGCGCGAAACGCGTATACAGCCTGAGCTAAAGGTTCTAACATTTTGGAAGAACAGTCGCCGAATCGGCGTGTCATGCAAGTAAACGCGAAAACTATTAGGAAACATAAATTTTACGCGTCCCAAACTATTATGGTCGCCGGCCATCTGCTCAAATTTGAAACCAATATCTTCAGGGTCCATCTCTGCCCAATCGACAGCTGTAGGGTCGATTTCTGCCGCGTCTTCACCCCAGTTTTCAAGAATTCGAATATTGTTCGCTTTCAGGAAGTTCGCATCCTTAATCATCTTTGGTAAAAATTCCTCGCGCGCAATTCTCGGCGGTACGCTCCAGGTTGGATTGAACTCCAGATATTCAATCTTATCGGCAAACGCAGGTGTAGCCCTATACGGTTTACCAATAATGACCGGCATATCAAACACGGATTTATTTTTCTCTATCACATATAAGCGATAGCCAGCCATGTTTACCATGACGTAACGACTACCCATATCATGAGGTAGCCAGCGCCAACGCTCCATATTTTGCGCGATCTGGTCAATACGGTCGGTGAGGCTCAAATTCATGGCGTAGCGTGTCTTCGGTCCTACGATGCCGTCAGGATTTTCTCCTGTATGACGTTGGAAAAGCTTTACTGCTTGCTCCATATCTCGATCAAACAATTTTTCGTCCTGAGGCCTTGAGCTAATCGGGTAGCCTTCGTGAAGTAAACGACGCCTCACCATGACGATTTGATCTCCCCAAGATCCTAACTTCAGATGTGGACCGGGCGGAATCGTTATCCACTCGCCCTTTACTGTCAATGTCGCCCGGTAGCGTGCAAGCGCTGTTCGCAAACGCTGATAACCACCATGCTGTGGTGGTATCAGATCCAATGCCGCCTGGATATCCTGGCTGCCAAGAACTTGTTCGAGCACCTCTAGCGGTTTGACCGTGGGCGGATTGATATACCACTCGTTGTCAACGAGCCGGGGATACTGGTACCCAACGCGAGCCTCGATGACATAACGGAAAAATGCATCGGTAAGCAGTAGCTCAAGCCGGGCTCTACTCACATCTCTTTTAGCATTCCAAAGATAACGAATCGCTGTAACGTGGTATTCGAGGGGGTTCAAGCCTTCGTCGCCGGCCCTTAATAAGGTATCTCGCCAGAGTCGTGCCCGTTCAGAGGCGACATCGCCATCGAGCCATATCGGCTTGAATTTTTTGCTCAGATAGAAATCGCGTAGACGCTGCCAATCAAGGTCTTCTGCCCAGTCTTCGTAGATATCGACGACTAGGTGGGCAATCAGCTCACTGACTATTGGATTTTCCACATCGACCTTGGACTCGGCTGCAACGGGCGCAGCCGCTGCTGTCGCGAGGCATACAAGGCCAAACCAGCACAGGATACCGTATAGAATTGATCGCATAGACTTCGTTGGTAAAAAAATCAAAAACTTATAAATTCCCATACTCTATTTCGGCGTCGCCGAGTAAAGCTTGATGGTTGGACTAGCGAAGCGTCTCTTCGTTCTTGCCATTGCAGCCAGTAGAAGCGAAACTGACGGGCTTGCATAGAACAAGCACCCATCGGAGCCATTAAATGAGCCAAATCGTCCTCGCGTGTGATGACAATTACGCCGATAATTCAATATGTTACATCGATATCCAGGCATCTTACCCTGAGCATGAACAAATCTGGATTTGGGACCACTATTTTACACTGGTCATGCATCGTCTCTGTGATACAGAGGAATCCACCCTCTTGCTCGATTCCCTTGCCAACTGGGCCGCTGGATGCATTCCAGAGATGTACAGCCCGGTAAATGAGCTCCACCAGAAGGCGGCTTTGAAAATCGACACCCAATTATCCCTACGCGCGCTGGAAGCCCCTGTCCCTTCAGAGTATTACCTCATCGAAGCCGATCAACGAGCCGGTGAGTGGCCGCAGGTGATGGTTAAATTGCCAGAGGCCCCATCAGCCGCCAGACTCGCCTATTCCGTGATAGCGCTTGCTCAATACTTTCTGGGAAAAAATATCTTGTTTTTCCGTGAATTGCCTCTACATGTACTGGCTATACGCAAGTATTATCAGGAACAAAAGGGACCGATCGAGCCCGAGAGTGTCGCCCAGGCGCCAATTTTCGCCGTGGAAGCCGCGTTGAAATTTTTCACCGATGCGAACAAGAAAGCAAAGGCAGAATAACTATGGATATTTTAATGGGGGTCTGGTTTTTATTCATGGGTGTTGTGTGTCTACACCGTACACACCAGATCCAACAATGGTTTGGAAATTTCTACGAAAAAGTCCCTGCAGCGGCGGCATGGAAATTTTTTTTCGACTGGACACAATCGAAAAATTTTGTCTTCGTCACGCGTATTCTTGGCG
The DNA here is from genome assembly GCA_029881255.1 of Gammaproteobacteria bacterium. Lineage (NCBI taxonomy): Bacteria > Pseudomonadati > Pseudomonadota > Gammaproteobacteria > Gammaproteobacteria bacterium. The sequence continues at coordinate 178,559 of JAOUMY010000001.1, forward strand.
TGCTATCGATGATCAATTTTCTGATGCTTTTTTACGTCGCCTTTAACAGCCAGGGCATCGATATCTCAAAACAATTTTAAGGAAGGGGGAACAGGGATGAGAGCCTGGGGGCGCATGTTACTTTTGCTTTCCGCTTTTGGCAGCACTTTTACTCACGCGGCAAATCTTGAAATCAGCGTGCTGGAAAAAGGAAGTGGCGATCCCCTGGAAGGCGCCACAGTCGTGATCAAACAAACCGGCGACTATGACACCACTAACAAAAATGGATTGGTCCAGTTCGAGGGAATCGAATTACCAGTCGATATCAAAATACTCAATTCCGGCTATGCCACCATAGAACAAACGCTAGATGCACCATCTTTGACAGTCTATCTCGATCTTATGAGCTTCGAAGGCGAAGGAGTGGAAGTCGTCGCCGAGCGCGTAAAGGAAAAATCGTCCAAATTTGTTTTGCAGCAGGAAGAGCTACGCCGTATCCCCGGCACTTCGGGTGATCCCATCAAGGTAATCGAAACTCTGCCCGGCATTGTCAGCGGTGGTGGGGGCGGAGGAGGCGGTGGCGAAGGTGGACCGGGCGCCATCTATGTCCGTGGTAGTGGTGGAGGCGAAAACAGCTGGTGGGTAAACCGTATTCCCATCGATTATCTCTACCATACCTGGAACATTTCTGTAATTAATCCCAGCCTGGTGCAGGACTTCAATATTTTCCTCGGTGGCTTCCCGGTGGAGTACGAAGACAGACTGGGCGGCGTGGTAGACATTAAACTACGCAATCCAAAAAACGATCGCCTGCATCAGACTTATCGCGTCGCTTTGAATGAGTCGGCAGGATTGCTCGAGGGTCCGATTGATAAGGAAGGCAAACATAGTTTTTATATCGCTGCGCGCGCCAGTTATATCGATAAAGTGCTGTCACCTGTCATAGATGATTTATCCAAACTGGTTCAAGACCCAGACAGCGACACCAATGTTTCGGTGATTACCTTACCCAAATATTGGGACGCGCAGGCGAACTGGCACTACGAGCTCAACAAGGGGAGCGCTGATCTTCTTTATCTCGGTTCCGGCGACGGACTGGCATTTGACATCAAAAGCCTGGATACCGCCGACCCGCAACTACTCGGCATACTGGATGCCAAATGGGGATTCCATTCTTTAGGTTTAAACCTGCGGTACCAACTGGCGCCCACGCTAACAGGGCAAATGACGGCATCTTTAAAGAATGTGTTTTCTCATCAGCAAATGGGAAGTGATGAAAATGGCGATCCATTTTTTGTAGACCTGCAGCAATTGACCAGCCTGGCGCATCCACAGTTGTTCTGGACACCATTTCCTCGACACGAGTTTAGTCTTGGGTCACACCTGTTTTATGGTTTATTTCCCTTGAAACTCAACATCAGCAGCACACCTACAGAAGAAGGCGGCCCGCAAGGCAGTTTCACCAGCGCAGAAAAATTCAAAATCGATAAAACTGTGCGCGCCGGTAGTATCGCACCGTACCTAAAGTGGCGCTGGTCGATTATGGACAGCCTCAAGGCGACGCTAGGGCTGCGTTACAGTCTGGTGCGCGCATCCGATGGAGTCGATATGTCTGACTACACGCCGCGCGGCTCCCTGGAATATCAGGCAACTGACAATTTACTGTTAACCGCCAGCTGGGGACGATTCATACAAATACCGCAAGAGGCGCAACTGGTTAAAGGTTATGGGAATCCTGATCTCGGTTTTACGCGATCCGAACACCGAATTCTTGGTGCGCAATATAAGGTCAATAATGACTGGATGGTACAACTCGAAGGCTACCACAAGCCGATGAACGACCTGGTACTTACCTATCCTGCATTACCACCGAATATCTACAAGAATCACGGCAAAGGTGAAGCCTACGGTATCGATTTATTGATCAAACGTAAGTACGCAAATCGTAAAATGGGTTGGTTGAGTTATTCTTACGCACGCAGTTCGCGCACCACCATACTCGACATCGAACGCGATTTCAGTGCCGATCAACCACACACGCTTAATTTTGTGTGGAGCCAACCCATGGGCGGAAGCTGGAGCAAATGGAGTTGGGGTGTTCGCGTCGAGGCACATTCGGGCAGACCTTATACACCGATTGTTGGTCGCGAGGCCCAGTGTAATAACAATGGTCAAATAGAGCCTTGTGCCGATCAGGCAAATGCAGCCGACGATCCAAATCTGTCACACTGGAATCCCATCTATGAAGGTGAACGCAATAGCAGTCGTCGCCCGTTTTTTCACCAGGTGGACCTGCGACTCGACAGACTGATTCGTTACAATACCTGGAATTTGAACTTGTATCTGGATCTTCGCAATGTCACTTTTACCAGATCAATCGTGTTCTATGACTATGGCAAAGACTACGAAGATTACGAAAACCCGAAAAAAACCGGCTTCCCTCCCATCGTGTTGCCTTTCTTCGGTATGGAAGCGAATTTCTAGGAGAGTGTTTTGTTGAACGAATTTCTCGATCTGATGGCACGAGGCGGCCCGGTAATGTGGGTCATTTTTTTTACGGCCTGGCTTGCCATCATCATGCTGATAGAACGCATGTTGCGCATACACGGGTGGTATCGCGCAGCGGTAAAAGACCAACACGAATTTTCACAGCAGAACCATTTTCGTCCACAAGGAAATGCCAGCCCTATAGCGATGCTGGTCAGCAATCTTCAGTGGCATGAGATACAGGACAAGCAAACCCTGGCAGAACAGTTGAACATCCAGCTCACCGAGCACATGCCACGCCTGGAAGGAACCCTGCCCACAATCGCCATCATTGGTTCGCTTTTACCTATGCTAGGCCTGTTGGGAACGGTAACGGGAATGATAGAGGTATTCGAAGTTATCGCGATTCAGGGTACTGGCAATCCACAGGAAATGGCCCACGGCATTTCACAGGCGCTACTGACTACAGCCAGTGGGTTAATCATTGCGATACCGGTAATCTTTGCCCACCACCTGTTAGCACGAAAACTTCGTACTGTCCTGGCTATTACCGAACAAAGCATGCAGGCAATTTATCACCAGGGGATACAAAACAAGCATGCAGCATAACCCAATAAAGTCGCCGGTCATGGACGCCGGCAAGCCAGAAATTTCGATGGCGCCACTCATAGACGTAGTATTTTTACTCCTGATTTTTTTCATGGTAACAACGGTGTTTCCAGAGAATCGTGGACTGGTCATTGAGAAACCTGAAACCGAACAATCAGAGCCATTAGCGCTAAAAAAAATCACCTTTGTTATTTCCAGTAGTGGTGAGATTCAATTTCAAAACCGCGTTATAGATTTAAAAGATGTTAAACGCCTCGTCACTGAGCAACTGGCTGCTGCACCAGATACTGCGGTATTACTACAAGTCGACAAACGCGCTGCTACCGAAACATTTATCGGTGTGCTGGATGCCTGTAAAGCAGGAGGCGTAAAACAGGTCGGTATAGCAACTAACAAACGTAATGAAGAATAAAGAAAAAATCTGGCTGCTGGCATTCGTCATAGGGAGCATGATTAACACCGCATTGTTTCTTATTTTACCTCGACTGGGTTATAGCGACCCGCCACCACCTGCACCCATCATTAAACTGGACTTTGTCGCCTGGCAAGAACCCATTGTGAAACCGATTGAACCACCCAAAAAAGCAAAGCCAATTCCAAAACCCAAGCCTAGACCTAAACCTGCAGAGCCACGGCCTGTTCCACCGGAACCGGTTAAGGAGCCGGTATTAACGGAAAAAGAACAAGCACCTGTTGAAGAAGTTGTGGAACAAGAAATTATTGAAGAACCACCCGAAGAGCTTATGCCGACACCAACACCGGTACACGAACTTACCAATATGCCGCGCATCGTCCACAAGGCCGACTTGATTTACCCCCCGGCCATGCGTGCGCAAAATAAACAGGCTTTAGTCAAACTAGAGGTTCTAATCGACGCAGAAGGACGAGTTAGACAAACACGTGTCATTAAATCCGGCGGCGAGGAATTCGACAAGGCGGCCATGGAAATGGCGATGGGTTCGACTTTTATTCCGGCCAATATCAATGGAAAGCCGGTCCCTGCGTTATATAAGATTCCTTACACTTTCACACTACACTAGGACGCGAGAGTGTCATTTAGAAATTAGCAACGCAGGAGAGATGTTCTCAATTAACTTGCCTTCATCTAAACCCGCGTCCGGATGCTTGTGCCACACGCTCATCTACGAACATGAACAGCATAAATTTTTTTGCTCACAAGATTGAACAAGATTACCTTTAGCAAAAAAGGTGAGCATGGAAAATAGTACGATTCGCAGCGGAAAGTGGTGGACACAAACATGGGCGTGGTAGAAACAAGTTTTTACAAATTCATCATTCCAATCTACATAAGCGCAAGCTCTTTCAAACCCTGCTCGATAGTAATCACAGGCTTATAACCCAGTTCCTTTCTTGCGCGCTCAATATTGTAGCGTCGCGGCAAGGAAATAAAGCTCGTTTCGAATCGCGTAAGCGGTGGCGTAAAGCCCAGGTGCAACATTCGCCATAGCCATTCAATCAACACCGCCATGGGATACACAATAAAGCCCGGAACGCTTTTCTCAGGCGTTTTATAGTCCAGCGCTTCCAACACTTGCCCAATGAATTCACGCGCACTATGTTCCACACCGTCAGTAATGTAGTAAACACCCTTGTGCACACCATGATTCAAAGCACAAATACACGCTGCCGCAACATTCTCCACATGTACCGCTTCGAAAGGCTGAGCGCCTGCATCAACCCAGATAAACTGCTTAGACCTGACTTTTTTTACGATGCTTTCGAGTCCCGCCGACCCCTTACCCCAAATAAACGTTGGTCGGAGAATAATGATTTCAGGCCCATCAGTTTGTTCAAGCAACCACTTTTCGGCCTGTTGTTTGGCCAATCCATACATGGAATCAGGCTCAATATAAGTTCTATTTTCGTCGATATCGACCAGCGGCATACGCGCCTGCAAAACAGACTCTGAGCTAATATAGATAAAACGTTTCACGCCATGGGCTTTTGCCGCCAGATACATGTCTCGTGTAGCGCTGACGATGCCCGACTGATACATCGACCATTTCCCCCAAAACACCATTGGTGCTGCAGCATGAATAACGACTTGGCAGCCACGCAAATCTTTTGCCCACTCAGTAATAGTCTCCATTGAACCAATAATCGGCATGCAACCGCGCTTCACGTATTCATCTTTCTTTTGAGCCTTGCGTAAAAGCGGTGACACAACATGCCCTCGCGCCATCAATTGATTGACGATGGAACGCCCAAGAAATCCACTGGCACCACTAACAAATACGTTCATATCAGGTCAAAACCATATATTGTTTTCAATTGACTCTTTTTCAGATCGGCACAGGCCGTGCAAAAGCATAGATATGCAAATACTTGTCCGTCAATTTGTTTCTGTCAGTAGCATGCTCGCCTGTCTACTACTTGCGCCAGCTGCAAACGCTGAACAGTGTTTCGAAGAAAACTCGTGGGTTAGTCCTGAGCGTAGCGAATATGTGAGCGAAACAGACGTATTCAACAAACTCACCGATGCAAAAATGATTTTTCTAGGAGAACATCACACCAACGAATCACACCATTTATGGCACGCGGAGCTGTTGGAGCGTTTACTCCAAAATGGAAACTGGGCAATCGGCCTTGAAGCCTTTCCCCGCTCTAGCCAAGCACTGCTCGATCGTTGGATAAGAGGTGACATTGATGAGGCTAATCTACGCAAAAACACCAATTGGGACGCCGTATGGAGCTTCCCGTTCGACTACTACTTACCGGTGCTCTATTTGGCGCAACGATATAAATCGCCGCTGATTGCACTTAACGTAGAACGTGAATTAGTGCGCGCGACTCGTGTTGATGGCTGGAAAAATGTTCCTCAAAACCAGAGAGAAGGTGTCGATGATCCTGAGATACCTGGTAAAGACTATCTACAAAAACTGGCCGCAAGCTTTCAACGTCACAACACGCAGGCTATAGGCCCTGAACAAAAACAACAGTTCCAACGTTTTGTAGAGCAACAACTACTCTGGGATCGCGCTATGGCACGCGCCGTTGGCGATTACAGAAAAACACATCCCACCGTTAATATCCTCTCTATCGTTGGTAGTTGGCATCTCATCGATTTTCACGGCGTACCTTTTCAGCTCAACTCGCTTGGGTACAGCGATGCAACAGTACTAATCCCATGGGATAATCATCTAAATTGCAGTGATTTAAACAAAAATTTCAGTACTTATATTTATACCCCGTCTCAATAAAGCGTGCGCCAGTTGGCAAAACCACATTATCCGCTTCATTTTTCACCCTCAGGTGTCGACACAATTACCAGAAGTCATTGTCTAAAGAGTTGAGCTGGCAAGGATGCATTCCTTAAGTATGGACAGGCTCGAGCGTAGCGGTAAACGACTCAACTCGAATTACTTGAGTGAGGAGGGTCGAAATGAAGTCCTTCAATAAAGCACTGATAGTTTGTAGCTTTTTATTAACTACCAGCACACCATCTCTTGCTGCGGTAGGCCAGCCTATCGATGGCCCGGAACAGCATTGCTATGGTATGTCGATGGTTGGTTACGATTCTGTAATCAATTCACGGCTAGGAGTACCTCCAGAGCACGCCTTGGAACTAGCGGCAATACAACGAGTTGGTGGTAAAGATGTTGTCTATCAGCCATTCCTGTTAAAAGTCGTGCTTGATGCTTATCTGTGGAATCAAGCGCCCCACAACTATGCGGTTAAGGTTATGTATCAGTGCGCTCAGCGTGACGTCAGAATGCGTACCGCTGGTATTACCGACGAGAGTTTAATGTAGTAGGTTATTGGACCAAGGAAGGTTCAAATCAACCAGGTTTTCCGACGAGACTTTTTCCGCCAAATCTTCTAGTATACGCCTCCCCTGATATATCACCGGAGGCGTATTATTTTGTCGCAACAGTTTGTACCTGGCCAGCGCTGGATTAGTGAAGCAGAACCTCAGCTGGGGTTGGGCACCATACTGAAAGTCGACCATCGGATGGTGACGATCGTCTTTATCGCCTCTGGCGAAACACGAAATTACGCCAAGGATTCCGCGCCACTTGCGAGAGTCCAGTTCAAGAAGGGCGACGCTATTCTCAGCCATGAAGGCTGGGGTATGGTTGTCACTCATACAAAAGAAAACAGCGGCATTATCACCTACTTCGGCACCACAGAGTCAGGCAATTCGACACAGCTCGAAGAGGGACTCCTCAATAATTTCATCCAATTGAACCGACCAGTCGATCGCCTGTTCAGTGGGCAAATCGACGCAGACAAGTGGTTCGATTTACGAATACAGACGCTCTATAACCAGAAAAAATTCACACACTCCGAAATCCGTGGCTTGCTAGGTTCTCGCACCAATTTACTTCCCCATCAAATTTATATCGCGCAAGAGGTCGCACGCCGGTTTGCGCCACGGGTCTTATTGGCTGACGAAGTAGGACTAGGAAAAACTATTGAAGCGGGCATGATACTCCATCAACAGTTATTAACTGGCCTTTGCAAGAGAGTATTAATCGTCGTACCTGATCCCCTGGTAAATCAGTGGTTGGTGGAATTGATCAGGCGTTTTAACCTTCGCTTTAGCATCTTTGACGAAGAACGATGCATTGCGCTGGAAGAGAGTAGTGAAATTGCCAACCCGTTTCAAAACGAACAACTCGTTATCTGCAGCATAGATTTTCTGACTGATTCCACTCACCGTCACGAGCAGTTACTGGATGGCCAATGGGATATGATGGTAGTAGATGAAGCACACCACCTGGAATGGACACCTGAAAAATCGAGCCCTAAATACCAAATCGTTGAAGCGTTAAGTCGTGTGTCCAAAGGCGTGTTATTACTTACAGCAACTCCAGAGCAGCTGGGCAAGAATGCGCATTTTGCCCGTCTACGCTTGTTAGACCCGGCACGTTTTCACAGCATAGAAGCTTTCGAAGAAGAACAGCGACACTATGCACCCGTCGCCAGTCTGATTGAAAAACTCATCGATGGTGAGAAGATAGAAAATAGCGCACTCGATGCCTTGCGAAAAATATTCAATGACGAAAACATTTTGCCAGCAGAGTTAAACTCGGCGACCGACGAACAACGACTGGCAATATTAAATAAACTATTAGACACTCATGGAACGGGGCGGATTCTCTTTCGCAACACACGCCATGCCATAAAAGGATTTCCTGAACGAAAACTGCACGCCTATCCTTTGGAGCTTCCGGCGGAGTACCGTGAACCATTGGCGGAAATCGTAAACTCGGGTATTACAAACCCGCAATTATTTCTCAGCCCGGAGCGCTTATTCCAACAAGTACGGCAACATCCACATTGGACTGACTTCGATCCACGCATAGACTGGCTTTGCACACGCTTGCGCACAATCAGGCCTGAAAAATGTTTATTGATTACGGCGAACAAGCAAACCGCACTAGAACTAGCGCAGGCCTTGCGCGAACGCGAAGGAATAATCGCCGGCGTTTTTCATGAGGATCTTAGCATCATCGAGCGTGATCGGGCCGCCACGTTTTTCGCCGATACAGAAGGGTCACAGCTATTGATTTGTTCCGAAATTGGCAGCGAAGGTCGCAATTTTCAATTCGCACATCATCTGGTGTTATTCGATTTGCCTTTCGTTCCCGATTTACTCGAGCAACGCATTGGTCGCCTTGATCGTATCGGACAGCGTCATACGATAAATATTCATGTTCCCTATCTCAACGATACTGCGCAAGCCTATATGTATCGCTGGTATCACGAAGGATTGAATGCCTTTGAACAAATCTGTCATGTCGGCCAAACCATATTTGATGAGTTAGGCGATACTTTGCTGCAGGGTTTACATCAAATCGATACTAATCAGGATTTCGACCTGCTTATCCAAACCTCACGCGACATGTATCAGAAATACACGCATGAACTCCATGCGGGCAGAGACAAACTGCTTGAATTCAATTCATGCCGCAGCGATGTGGCCGAAAATCTGATATCGACAATTAAGAAGCTGGAAGCTCCCGAACGTATACAAGACTTTATGGAGCTCATATTCGATTGCTTTGGCGTAGAAATAGAGGACCATATCGAGAATTGCTTTATTCTTCGCCCTAACCCGCATATGCCGGTTGTTGCCTTTCCAGAGCTTCCCGAAGATGGTGTAACCATCAGCTATGACCGAAATACCGCACTGCATCACGAAAACGTGCAGTTTATTAGCTGGGAACACCCGATGGTATTGGGCGCAATGGATATGATACTGACCCAAGAACTGGGCAATACCTGCGTTGCTGCACTAGAAACGAAAGTGGTACCTCGCGGTACCTTGCTAACCGAGTGTTTTTTCCGCGTAGAAAGCGAGAGAGAAGAGATTCAGGCGACCATGCCTCCTCAATTGTTCCGAGTTCTGATAGATCATCGCGGTAAGCAACACGATGAAAAGCTCGGCTTTCGTGAAATCTCAGAAAACCTGCAAAGTGTCGATGCCAACACCGCAAAGAAAATCATTGAGTCTCAGAGGGAAAAACTACGGGACATGATAGACCGCAGCAGTAACATCGCAAATAATGCACTGCCAGACCTACTCGCCCGAAGTATGAAGCGCCTACGTAATATATATAGCGACGAGGCAAACCGCCTACGCGATCTGGGAAAACACAATCCCAGTGTGCGAGAGGAAGAAATTCGCTATTACGAAGAACGGTTAGCCATAGCCGAATCCGTTATCGATAATGCGATGTTACAACTTGATGCGGTTCGCGTCTTAGTTACGACGTAAGCGCCTTAGCCCTAAGCTTCGGCCGTCGTCACAGATACAGACGTTGCAGCCAGACCCTTGGGGCCTTTTTCCGCTTCAAACGCAACAGGTTGTCCTTCGTTCAGTGTTTTAAAACCTTCGGACTGAATCACTGAGAAGTGTACAAACACATCTTCACTGCCATCATCCGGAGCAATAAAACCAAAACCCTTGGTATTGTTAAACCATTTAACGGTACCAGTAGCCATGCCTTACTCCACAAAATTCCCTTGAATACCTTCGGCACTCAAGCACCAGAGAAAACACGGCTCGTCCCGACACATGGTGCAACAACCGAAGCCGACTGAGTATAGCAGCGTTTGTTTCGTAAAGACTACCGGCAATTAGCATAGGCAACTCTGAAATGCTGCTAACTTTGACGCGAGGCTGTCAATCAACCGACATCTATCAATCAAGCTATTCACAGTTTCAAAAGGCCGTCAACACCAGAAAATTTCTTTTTTGCATCTTTCTGTCGTGCAACGATAACAAAATAAATTTCAATGAAAACAATATGTTAGACCATGATCAAGAAACGAGCAATTTAACAGCAAGATAGATGTAATAAGGCTTCCCGTGGGTTCTCCGCAACTAATCCACATAGTTATCCACAGGCTCTGTGGATAAAGAAATTTAATGTGTCAGAATATTGTATTCTCTTGATAGCGTCGTTAGTGTTGGCTCACTCGCAATTTTGTCGCAACAAAATCCGAGTGGCGTACATACAATAATTCAGCAATTTTACGAATGGTGTGGTCTTCATACGCATCGAGTGTGTTATCAGCGTAGGCAACTTTCCATAGCAGTTCGATGATTTGTACTTTTTGCTCGTATGAATAATGATCATTAATCAGTCTTGTAAACTGATGATAATCGATAGCGTCAGTGGCTTCTTCTGCGGCAAGTGCCAAAAGCGTATTTGCTTCTGTCTCACTGAGTAAAAAAAGCTCGGACAATGCTCGGTGCATAGTCTGTTGTTCAATCGGGTGTTCCTCATCATCACTATTCATGACTTCGACGAGCAATGCCGCCGTAGCGAGCTGAATCCGATGAGCCGGGTCGGAACCACTCCCGCCCTCGAAGGAAATATTGTCTTCGAAAAATCGTTTCAGCTTGCTCAGCATTCCGGCTTTCCCGTCGGATCGACTATTCCTTTGCCTCGGCAACTTTAATAGTGCGACCAAAAAACTCCTTGCCATCTAAAGCACTCGCCGCCTTATCCGCGTCCTGCCCAGACATTTCGACAAAACCATAGCCTTTTGGCTTGCGGGTATTTCGATCCGTGGCAATTCGAACATTGACAACATTGCCATACTCGGAAAATAACTTGGTCAACGCCCCGCGATTGGCTTTAAATGCCAGATTTCCCACATATAAGGTTTTAGTATCGCCACTCGTTTGTTTCGCAGCAACAGTACTGCTACGACGAATCGGTCCAGGCTTCGCGGTCTTTCCAGCACTTGCCGAAGGCAATGCTACCGACAATATGGCGGCGACGAGCACGGCTGCAAACGCCCCTGACACAAAACTACTACTATCCAGTGACAGCGTTGGGGCCAAGAAAAAGCCGGCAACAGCCACAACCACAAAAGAAACTATCAAGCTGATCATATTCATGTTTTACATGCCATAGTTAAGAATGGCCGCGTATACACCTTGTTAAACACTTGAGGAAACCGGGATTTACCTGAGCAGATATGAAACTGGCACGGCTACGCGACAAATTGAAAAAACAGCCATATTGGCTCGACTGAGTGCCGAAGTGTAACTGAAAGCCGTCACCAATACCACGCACAATCCCTTTTTCTAACGAGAACCAGACGTTGCCGGCTTTTGCCCGTTATAATGCGCAACATGACTATGCTATGACCTGGTGACGCTCACATGGATCACACAAAATTCGATATTCAGCAAGCCATAACCGCACTGTTACGCCAAACAACAGATCGTTATGGAGAACAGACTGCCATTTTTGATGCGGAAACGAAAATCTCTTTCCGGGAATTTGACGATCTCAGCACGCAAGTAGCTTATTCCCTGACCTATATTGGCATAAAACCGGGAGACCGGGTGGCGCTATATTTCGTAAATAGCGCGGAATTCGCCATCAACTATATTGGTATCGTGAAAGCAGGCGCCGTTGTCGTTCCTATCAATTTACTGTTAACCCCAGTAGAGATTGCCTTCATATTAAATGACTGTAGCGCCAGTGCGTTGATATATCACGAAAGCCTGCGTGAGCGGGTTCGAGATACCCAATCCTTAGTCACAGACAAGTTGCACTTTGTTTCGTCTTCCAGTCAATTGGCCGAAAACACAGATATTGCGCAGCATGTATTCGCTGCGCACCAGAAAAAACCTGGCGAATTTCAAGTTGATCCCCACCGGGATCTGGTGTGCATACTTTACACGTCAGGCACCACAGGAAAGCCCAAAGGGGCCATGTTGACTCATCGTAATCTGTCGAGTAACACCACTGCAGCTTTTACCGCTTTGGGACTCGAATCAGGTAAAGACAGACTGTTGGTGGTCCTGCCTATGTTTCACGCCTTCGCTGCAACCGTCGGCATGTTAATGCCGCTATTACACGGGTGCGCATTCATACCATTGCCACGCTTTGAGCCAAAACTTCTCGCCGATACGATCAAGATTCATCAGGCCACTATTTTTCTTGGCGTACCAAGTATGTATAACGTTTTACTTCAGCATGCTGATACAGTCGCCGATGGTTTTTCATCAATATGCCGATGCGTTTCTGGCGGGGCGGCAATGCCAAAGCAATTAATGCGCGATTTTGAAAAACAATTCAACGTTCCTGTATACGAAGGCGACGGACCTACTGAATGCTCACCGGTCACCTGCATCAACCCGATCCAGGGCCAACGCAAGATTGCCTCTGTTGGTCTGCCCATACCCGGCGTGGAAATGTCTATCATGGACGGTAACGGACAGTTTCTTCCCACCAATACAACAGGAGAAATTTGCGTACGTGCACCGAGTGTCATGGCTGGATACTGGAAACGCCCGGAAGCAACTGCGGAATCTTTTTTTGGCGATTGGTTTCGAACCGGCGACCTTGGCAACATGGATGAAGACGGCTATTTCTACATCGTAGACCGCATCAAGGACATGATTATCGTCAACGGCATGAATGTCTACCCACGCGTAGTCGAAGAGGTTCTCTACCAGCACCCTGATATCCGTGAAGCCGCCGTGATTGGGGAGCCTGACGAGTTGCATGGAGAAAACGTCGTTGCACACATCGTCCCCAAGGAAGGCAAGACCTTAACAGCAAGCGATGTTCGATCGTTTTGTCGAGACAAACTTGGGCGCTACCAAATTCCTCGAAAATATTGTTTTCAACCTGAGTTACCCAAAAATGCGGCGGGTAAAATCCTTAAACGCGAATTGCGCAAACACGGTGAAATCGAACGTGGTATAGACAACCGCGATACCAGCGAAGCCTGAACAATCGACATACGCTAAAGCTTAAGCCTTGAATTAGACTGGCATGATGCTCTTTGCTCTGTTATTTTCTTGCGGGAAAAGAAAATGCCAGGCATGGGGTTCAAACAATGATGTCACGAAAGTCTCAAGTACTCGCCTTTACTCTAATGGCAGTTGTCACTGCTTGTTCCGAAAGCGTTCAGCAGGGTGCACTGTCCTGGAAATTGGTATCTCCGTCACAAGGTGGCACAACTGTATCGTCCCCCACCACTAGCGTCGACACTGACGGGAATATACTTCTGACCTGGCTGGAAACAGAAACGCGCGAGGCTGACGGAAATGCCGACATCTTATGTACGCGTGCCAATTTGCTAACGCGTCACTACAATAATGGCTCAGGAACCTGGGGAAACACAGCGAATTTGCAAAGCGGTGTATGGCGCCGCACATCTACCAAAGACACTAATGACGGCACATGGCGTACCCTGTCCAATGTTCTTGCCAGCCAGTTACAGCTTGGAGCCGATGGAAATGGAAATCACATCGCCGTTTGGTTACAGGACACGGTTTCTGACTGTGATGCTGCTGCGACTAAAATTGTGAGTATTTATCAAAGTATTTATTCCGCTGAAAACAATACCTGGTCAACACCTGCGCTACTCGTCGATACGCCTACCCAAAACGCCAGCAACCCAAGTCTTGCGGTGTCTGCACTTGGAACCGCGCTTGCCACCTGGCAGGAAAATGATAGTAGTGGTCTGGTCACCCTTTCATATGCCAGTCACTTTGACAGCGTCGACACTTGGGGAGCACCTATAATTGTCAGTGGTGACGATGGCGGCACACCCTTAGGCTATTATTCCAGTCATGCGCCCAAAGCAGCCTTAGACAGTTCAGACAATGGCGCGGTGATTTGGAGACAGAATGGCAACGGAATTTTTGAGATTTTTGGACGCAACTACTCAGCCGCCGATGGCTGGAGCGCTACGCCGGTCAAGCTCAGCAATTCATCAGTAGACGCTACCGATCTGAATATTGCTTCCAATAGCACCAGCATTTGGGCTGCGTGGGTAGAACTTGACGCCAATGGTGCGGGACAGATCATCGTGAACAACTTAAATACTGACAGCACCAGCGGCACGTCAACTGCCGTTAAAGGTGATCTCGCCGCAACAGAAGCGGACGAACGTGAACAACATGCCACTTCTCCAAAACTCGTTGTGGACGGAAGCGGCAACGTAACCATCGCCTGGTTACAGCGACAAAACTATGATCCCCTGAGCAATCGATGGAATAATAACAGCGCGGTCGCGATATGGAGCAATCGCTACAGCGGGGGCAGTTGGTCAGGCGGTTCACCAGTCTTGTTCCAACAAAGACTATCCGCGGAAAGCGTATCAGTCTCACTAAAGGGGTCTGATCCTGTCATCAGCTGGATACAGAACAACGATGCGCTCGAAAGCCATCCGCAAGCCATTGTTTCCAGCAGATATACAGGCGGAAAATGGAGTGATTTCATAGAAGTTGCAGAGATAAACGAGGCTTCCACTCAGCTTCATAGCAAGCACTCAGGTGACCATGTCGTGGATAGCTGGATTCGACTAGACACCGAATCCGCCACTGGCCAACAGAAAGCCAGGATTGAAGTCGCACATACATATTAAAGATATTATGCGGACTGCATTTTATAAACGATGGTTTGACTACTCGACCCCAGACTGCCGACGAAATCTTGCCATACATCTAGTGACGCATCCTTGTCCACAGGTGCTCGTGCAAAAACACGGGCATCATCGAGCAAACAATCAAGCATAGACACACCTTCCGGTATGCCTTTTGGAAACTCGCCATTATTAGTGAAAACTACCCGACCAAATACCTTGGCTCCGGGTAATTGGTCTCGCACAGCCTGTACACAAACGCGGTTATAGTACAAAGGATTGGTAAATTTATAGCTCTTTCCCTCGAAAACCTGCGTCCATTGCTCGATTTTTTCACCGCCAAACAATATTCCCGGGTAGTCTTGTATTTTTAACACCAACACGCGACCCCGAGTATAGATACAGAAGTCTATTTGCACGTTACCTTCGACGCCATCAGAAAGCGTAATGTTTTCGACCACTTGTCCGCCAAATGATTTAAGTGCACGCTTAATCCGACGACGCGTCGCACTTTTACGCATACGGCGCAGCATGAACAGAATCGATAATAGCCCCAATACCGACGCCAGCGCGTAATAAGCACTTTCTTCAGGGGCCTGTTGAAGGAATTGTATAATTTCTGACATTTTTATAAAGGTAGTACATAAATCTGCCTACTACCATGTCGGAATGGCGTCAGAAAAATTAAGTTTTAAACGAATAGAAATGAAAACTACGTTTTAAGCGATAGCGGTGACAGGGTATAGGACACTCTCGGCTTCTTCGAGAAATTGCGCAAGCTTGCTCAGGCCTTCTCCTCTAGCGTAAGCGGCAATTTCACCCCAGGCATCTTCGCGAATAATGGATTGCAGAGTAAGACTTCCGGAAGGCAGACGGCTCGCATATGTATCAAGCGCAATTTCTATAAATTCAAGCGCAGTACCGCTCATAGGAAGCTCCTCAGTAAAAAAACCACAAGATCAGGCATCACACACAAAATCCATGTGTACGAACCGCTCTAATTCCACCTTATACAGGTGCAGTTTTCCCACTGATGAGCCGCGCATACAGGCGACTCTGAATTCAAACTGATAATTGTTATTGTTTTGACCGCAAGCATCATACCCTGCATTTGGTAGGAAATACAACACCGGCATTCAAATAAAAAACCGAGTAGAATCTGTCCCGAAAATTTTTTTCAACCTGTTAGGAAGTCATGAAACACAAACACGCTAGGACCAGCGTCCCTGTTCACCCATTGATAGCTCGACGCTGGAGCAGCCGGGCTTTTGATCCATCCCGCCCGGTCTCAAGGCCACAACTAATGGCATTGTTTGAAGCAGCACGCTGGGCGCCGTCCTGTTTTGGCGATCAACCCTGGCAAATGTTGGCGACTGACTGCTTTGAAACACCCGATGCCTGGAAAAAAGCGGTTGAATGCACAGATGAATGGAATCGTTACTGGGTAACACAAGCGCCTTTGATACTCATAGTGACCGCCAACACACTCTTCACTCTAGAAGATGAAGGCGAAAACCGCTGGGCAGAATACGATACCGGCGCCGCCGTCGAGAATCTGGTATTACAGGCGACAGATATGGGACTAATGTCTAGGCAGATCGGCGGATTTGATCCCCATAAGACACGCACTTCGTTTAAGATACCGCCCCAATACAATATTTTAAGTTTCATTGCTTTAGGTTATCCCGGCAGTGCCGATCACCTGACAGACAAACACGAAGCCGATGAAAAGGCGTCGCGGGAGCGCAACGATCTAGAGCAGCACTTCTTTTTAGGTCAATGGGACCAAGGAATCAAGTAGACAAATCACTATGAACAACAAAGCAAATATATGCCCATTGTGGCTGGTTCGCGTATTTCCATTTATTCGCTGGTGGCAGGACGTCAACGGAAAAACATTTCGCGCAGACCTTATCGCTGGGCTCACTGGCGCAATCGTTGTTCTTCCTCAGGGGGTTGCATTTGCCACAATCGCCGGCATGCCACCCGAATACGGTTTGTACGCGGGCATGGTGCCAGCCATTATTGCGGCGTTATGGGGTTCATCAAGACACCTGGTCTCTGGTCCAACCACGGCAGCATCAATCGTTTTGTTCTCAGCCATTAGCGCTCATGCCGAACCCGGCAGTATCGACTACGTGCGACTGGTGTTAACACTCACATTCATGGTGGGTGTAATACAACTCACCATGGGCATCGCCAGACTTGGAACTTTAGTCAACTTTATTTCTCATTCCGTTGTCGTAGGATTTACCGCTGGCGCAGCCATACTTATCGCATCCAACCAAATTAAGAATTTCTTCGGTATCAGCATAGAGAGAGGGCTACATTTTTACGAAGTCATCCTGCAACTCGTCCAGCATATCTCAGAGACCAATCTCTATATCTTCGGCATTGCCACTCTGACCCTGATATCGGGTATTGTGGCTAAGCGCCTGATACCCAAAATCCCTTATATGTTGATTGCGATGATAATCGGCAGTATCGCTTCGATTGTACTCAATTCCATACTGGGCCAGGAATTTACACACATCGTCACCGTTGGAGCGTTACCGGCATCTTTGCCACCGCTCTCGTCTCCCGATCTGACCTTGAGTACCATCAAGGAACTGGCACCTGCGGCACTAGCTGCAACACTGTTTGCCTTGGTCGAAGCGGTGTCAATCGCACGCTCTATAGGCATCAAATCTGGGCAACACATCGACGGCAACCAGGAATTTATTGGCCAGGGCCTTTCCAATATTGCAGGGAGTTTTTTCTCCGGATATGTCGCCACTGGCTCTTTCAATCGCAGCGGCCTCAACTACGAGGCGGGCGCAAAAACTCCGCTCGCGGCCGTAATGGCCGGCCTTATGCTAGTAGGCATCGTGCTTCTTGTCGCACCCTATGCATCCTATCTTCCGAATGCCGCGATGGCCGCCATTCTGTTTTTAGTTGCCTGGGGATTGGTAGATATACACCACATCAAGCGCATCATAAAAACCAGCCGATCAGAAACAACCGTACTGCTGACAACATTTCTCTCTACGCTTTTTCTGGAACTCGAGTTCGCCATATTCCTGGGGGTATTACTTTCACTGGTTCTGTATTTAAACCGGACATCAAGACCGAAGGTACTTTCCCGCATTCCTGATCCATCGCTACCGAAACGCAAATTCATCACCTCAACTGTGCAGGAAAAAGAGTGCCCACAACTCAAACTCGCCAGGATTGATGGTTCCTTGTTTTTTGGCGCCGTTCCACACGTACGCGAATCAATCGCTAACTTCTATCAACGCAACCCCGAGCAAAAACATCTTCTCATCGTTGCGATAGGGATTAATTTCGTCGACCTTGCGGGTGCGGAATATCTGGAAGAGGAGGCTATTAAGCGCCGGAAGATTGGCGGCACAATGTCCATGTATCTTGTAAAAGAGGATGTCGTGGATCGTCTGCAACGTGGCGGCTACCTGGAACATATTGGACGAGACAATATTTACGGCTCTAAAACCGAGGCCGTAAAGTCTATCTTCGATAAACACTTAGACAAGAGCATTTGCGCAAAATGTAGTAAACGCGTATTCCTTGAGTGCGATAGCGTGCCGCGAAACTAATACTTAATAAATCTTAGCCGGGCGGCCAGGCCAACTGACGCCCGGCCAGTAAATGCATATGCAAGTGAAACACGGTTTGGCCGCCGTCGCCATTGCAATTGACCACCAACCTGTAACCTGATTCATCGACTCCAAGCCGTTTCGCCACCGTTTTCGCAACCAACCCCATCCTCCCAAAGATCACACCATCTTCCTCAGAAAAATCATTGACTGTAGGTATATGTTTTCGTGGTATAATCAGCGTGTGCTGAGGGGCCTGAGGGTTAACATCCCGAAAGGCGATAATTTCGTTATCTTGATACACTATTTCGCTTGGAATAGTGCCGTTTGCTATTTTGCAAAAAAGGCAGTCCATATCAATCCTCCGCACCTGGGTTTTTTGGAGACAACAGCGTTGACTCCGGTAGCTTTCGCTCAGGCTGACGATCATATCAGTGGCTACTCAGGGATAGAAGCAGCAAATGTTTACACTTTGTTGCGAGCACGCTGGCTATAATTGAGTCATACTGTCGACTTTGATCCGGACTCACCGCAACAACTTTTATAATGTAGCGAAAACATGGGCCTATATCGTAGAAGACGAAATACTGGAAAAATTGTCAAACAGCGTTTTAACGGTAGAACGTTAATCGTGCATTCCGGTTTTCCGGAAAGCTGGTTGAAAGAACTCTTGAGACAACCTGGTGGTGGCGGTTATTTTCGCATTGATATACGCGTACAAAGCGATGATCGTCCTTCTCCCGTGGAAAAATTTGTCCATGACCAGCTATTACCCTTAGAACTGCCTCTTCCATTCATGGCAAAAATTGACTATGACAATGTCTATCTACGTCATCTGACTCGCAATGACGAGTTGGTCGATCCCTCTGAAGTGGGGATGATATACACCGAAATTGAAACTCGTTATCACATACGTCTTTCGATTGAGAAGGCAAAAACAGAGGCCTTCCCAGGCATGGCGCTGGACAATAACGATATTGCTATCGAGACTGTGCTCGCCTGATACCCGGCTTTACTTTTGTTAAAGCCCTGTACCTCTGCACTAATACGGAACTCTTTCTCGAATAAGAAGGCTAGCGCCTTGTTAAAACGGCACTTTTCTTGCCGTAGTTAATTCTAATGATAGATCACGATCTCACCGTTACTTTTGTTCGCCTGGTCGCCGCCATATTTATTGGCGGTATCATTGGGCTTGAGCGCAGCATCAATGGACGACCCGCAGGGTTTCGCACCCATGCTCTAGTCTGTCTTTCCTCATCCGTACTCATGTTATTAACTGTCTATCAGTGGAAACTACTCGCGGATGCGCCTATCGATACGATACGAGTAGACCCGACTCGCATGGCTCAAGGCATTATGACTGGCATTGGCTTTCTAGGAGCCGGTGTAATTATGAAGGAGCGCTTCACCATCCGCGGGCTGACAACTGCGGCTTCGATCTGGGTTACCGCATCTATCGGAATACTCGTCGGAATGGGTTTCTTTTCAGCCGCAGGCATAGCGACCGTGCTCGCCCTGGGAACGCTGTCACTGTTTAGAATTTTCGAACAATATCTGCCCACCGTACAATTCGGCAGACTGAGTATCCGCACATTGCGCAAATCCAGCTTGAGTGAAGACGACTTATTGGAAATTGTTTCCACTTATAAATTCACGGCGGGAAGCATTAGCTACAACCTGGAAAGTGAAGGCAAATACAGCAAAATGGAAATGATTGTGCGCACGCGTCACCCGGAAAACTTTCGCAAGCTGAGTGAAACTCTCAACCAGATGGAAGAAATACAGGAGTTCAGTTTGACGCCACGCTCAAGCTGACGAGGACTGGTTTACCCACAACTGAAAACCCTTGTCAACCGCCTAATCGTAAGATTTTTATCTTTAATACACCACACAGGCAAAATCTTTAATATCTGTAATAACAATAAGTTACAAAAACGATGCTTTTTTAAACAATCTAAACGCAAGTGTGGAACGACGTGCATTGGTGTGACTTCCCCCCAATTCTTCCACAAAGTTATCCACAGCTTGTGTGCATAACTATATAGCGCCAAACAACGGCAACTCGCCGCTAAGTTCTGTAATTCCGTGATACATTCTGCGCATGCAGAAAATTTCCATTTTACGCCTGGCCTTACCCACGCCGTTGCGCAAAACATTTGACTATCTTGCGCCTAATTCAGAAAGCGACATTTCGCTTGAGCCAGGTATGCGAGTCCTCGTTCCCTTTGGCAAGCGACAACTTGTCGGGATTCTGTTGGAAGTGAGCGATAACAGCGATTTCGATCTAAATAAACTGAAATCGGCGATACAAATTCTCGACCACACACCGCTGTTTACCGCCTCAATGCTCACTTGGTTACGCTGGATGGCAGATTATTATCATCATCCTATTGGTGAGGTGTTTTCCAGCGCCCTGCCCGCGCTCTTGCGCCAGGGAAAAGACACACGCAGCCAGGAGACACCGATTTTCATAGCTGAACCGAATCTTGATCAACACGAACTTCGTTCTCTGATGCGTGCACCAAAACAAAAAGCACTACTGGAGTACATCCAGTCTCAGCCCACGGGTGTGACAATAGATTTGATCCGCTTTCGATTTGAACACTGGCAAACCCCGGTGAACCAATTACTGGAAAAGGGTTTTATTCGTCGTACGTCGATCATACGAGAACCTAAAACACCGTCCTACAATTCCGGACCGACGCTAAATGCTGAACAACAAAACTGCGTAAATGAGATCAACAGCACTCGAAGCAAGTACCGTTCTTTTGTTTTACAAGGCATCACTGGCAGCGGAAAAACCGAGGTCTACCTCAACGCAATACAATCGCTCGTAGAAAGTGGCCTGCAAGCCATGGTTCTCGTTCCAGAAATTGGACT
Organism: Gammaproteobacteria bacterium; assembly: GCA_029881255.1. NCBI lineage: Bacteria > Pseudomonadati > Pseudomonadota > Gammaproteobacteria > Gammaproteobacteria bacterium. Next base: position 199,978 of record JAOUMY010000001.1, read on the forward strand.
GACACCACAATTTCTTGCACGCTTCGAACAACGTTTTGGTGGAGAGATTGCCATACTGCATTCGGGCATGAGCGACGGTGAACGCCTCCACCATTGGACGCTAGCGCAACAAGGGCGAGCAAATATCCTCATTGGCACTCGCTCTGCCGTATTCACACCGCTACCGCGACTAGGGATCATTATCGTCGATGAGGAGCACGACAATTCGTATAAACAACAGGACAGTTTTCGATACTCCGCACGCGACATGGCCGTTGTACGTGCAAGACGCGAAGGCATTCCGGTTGTATTAGGTAGCGCCACTCCTTCATTTGAGAGCATGCGCAATGTGGAGGAACAACGCTATCAAGTGTTGCACCTGACCAAACGTGCCGGCGATGCCCGCCCACCTGCGTTTCATCTGCTTGATCTTAAGGGCCAGCCACTACAGGAAAATTTTTCGCACGCACTCGTCAACACCATGCGCAAACACCTCGACCAGGGAAATCAGGTATTACTTTTTCTCAATCGCCGCGGGTTTGCACCCTCTCTTATCTGTCACGAATGTAGCTGGGTGGCGATGTGCAAGCGCTGCGAATTACCGCTAACATTTCATCAACAGTCACGTCGCCTGCGTTGTCACCATTGTGGAAGCGAGCGACAGATACCGCAGCAATGCCCTGACTGTAGCAACCTCAATCTTTTCCCTCGCGGATATGGAACAGAAAGAGTTGAGCAGTTTTTAAACGCGCAGTTCCCTGATGTCGAAACCTTGCGCATCGATCGCGACACCACACGTGGAAAAAACAAATTGCACTCGCTGCTCGAACGCATCCATCTGGGCGAAAAACAAATACTTCTCGGCACGCAAATGCTCGCCAAGGGACATGATTTTCCCAATGTCACTTTGGTTGGAATACTCGACGCCGATCAAGGCCTGTATGGCACAGACTTTCGCGCGACAGAAAAGCTCGCGCAACTAATTACCCAGGTTGCCGGTCGCGCAGGGCGAGGCAGCAAACGAGGACAAGTGCTTATTCAGACACACTACCCTGATCACCCACTACTTCAAACCTTGGTACATGATGGCTACGAAGCCTTTGTGCACGCCGCCCTCATGGAGAGACGGGACGCTTTGCTACCTCCTTATACGCACGCAGTGTTGTTTCGAGCGGAGAGCAATACACCAGGTCGGGAACTGACTTTCTTACAGGAGATAACAAGTGAACTATATGGAGGGATAGACAAAGAAACAATGGTACTCGGGCCTACGCCATCACCCATCGAAAAACGTGCCGGTCGATTTCGCAGTCAATTACTTTTGTTGTCGAAAAACCGCGCGCCTTTACACCAACTCGTACAGCGAACCCTCCCTTTGCTGGAAAAAGAGCGTCGCGTTCGTTGGTCTATAGATATTGATCCGCTGGATTTAAGCTAGAAAGGCTTATTCGCCAGAAGACAGTTCAGATTCTGATGGATGATCTTGTGTCGGGATCGCGTATTGCTCATCGGCCCATGCGCCGAGATCAATCAAACGACAGCGCTCCGAACAAAACGGCCTGAACGTGGCCTTTTCAGACCATTTGACCAGCGCGCCACAGGTAGGACAATCAACATTCATATGGCGCTACGCACAAGCAAAAAAGAAACATTGGTATCGGCCTGCACCGGTCGCTCACTCCCCATAGGTTTGAGAAAACGTACCGTAAAACGGTGCTTGCCACCACTGATTTCGGGATAATAAGGACTATCGACCGGCACTTTTACCTGGATCATTTGAAATGGTGCGCTGCTGTCCAGCGAGCTTTGAAAAAAACCATTACTCGCAATCTCCTCAACCGGTTCAGCGCTCTCTCTCACCAAATCAAGAATGATTTTCACGACAGATTTAACCAGTGAGAACTCACTCAGCCAGGTTTCAAGATCTTTCTTACGCACCTCAATAGGCTGACCTAACCACCAACCATAAGCTGGCGTGTCAAATCCCATTGCCCCGCCTGGCATACTGTCTTTTTGTCGTAAACCATTCAAAAATTCGTTCAGCTTGAGAGACAGAGCTATCTGCCCTTCAACGGCACGCAAATCTCTGACATAGGTTTTTAGCTGATTAAGCACTGTTTCGAGACGTTCCTTATCAATGCCGTCGATCTGTGCATAACGCACCAGTCCGGCATTAATACGTTCCAGCTCTTTCATGAACTCCGTTTTTAACTCAGGACGGCAAAAGATTGTCATGATGTCGATCAATCCCTGCATGGCTGCACGAGAGTCGAAAATATCGTCACCGCGCAGGTGATATTCCGTTTCCATAAAAAGGTTTTCAAGGCGCATCAATGTGCGAATGCGCTCATTCAGTGGCAGTGTGTAGGTTATATAATCAGATTCCACTACGGCAACAGACGCTTTTTCCGCGCTTTTCGTCGAGGATAGTTCGTCCGTATGTGCAGAAGAAGGCATTTCCTGCTCATCGGGTAGGGTAATCTGTTTTAATTGAGTTTGTGCCATATCACTGTATCGTCGATGTATGTCATCAACTTGACTATATAGGGAGTCCAAATCGCCGGTGTTTTCGATCACTTCGTCCGCCTCCTCAAGACGTTGTTTACGATCGATCTGGGCATCCATAATGGCCTGGACATCTTGCTCGCTGACCTTATCGCGCAACACGGTACGACGAATCTGTTCTTCTGGCGTGGAGTCCACCACCAGAATACGGTCTACCATGTCCCGCTGCCCTGTTTCGAACAGCAAAGGTATCACAACTATGCAATACGGGGTACGAATCTCTTCAATACGTTGGCGCATAGTGCGCCTAATTAGCGGATGTAACAAAGATTCCAGCCATTTTCTATCGCGATTACTTTGAAAAATGCGCTTACGTAATAGTGGGCGATTCAATCCACCCTCATCTGTGAGTATCTCTTCGCCAAAATAAGACGCAATTTCTTCCAGTGCGGGAGAGCCTGGCTCGACGACTTCTCTGGCGATAATGTCGGTATCGACTACTGGTACGCCAAGGATTTCAAAGCGACGCGTCACGGCAGACTTACCGCTCCCAATGCCGCCTGTCAGCCCGACTATCAGCATTTGTCGTTCCTATAGCCCCGATATTTTCCAGTATTGATCCAAAATTTCCTGCCCCCACAACATGGCGCACCAACCGGCAATCGCCAGATAGGGGCCAAACGGGATCGGTTTGTCGCGCTCATGTCGACGCAACACTATCAACAACACGCCCAGCACCGCACCCGCAAAAGAGGATAGCAGGATAATAACTGGAAGCAACTTCCAGCCTAGCCAGGCACCCAGGGCTGAGAGCAATTTGAAATCGCCAAACCCCATACCTTCTTTGCCGGTTAGCAATCTGAATAGCTGATAGACAAACCACAAAGACATATAACCGGCGACGGCGCCAATAATCGCTTCTACCGGAGAAACAAACGCACCGCCAAGGCTTAACAACAAACCGACCCAGATCAATGGCAAGGTAATCGTGTCGGGCAAGAGCTGAGTATCGTAATCAATAACACTGAGCGCGATTAGCACCCAGGTGAACAGCAAACCCGCACATGCAGCCAAACCAAAACCAAAATGCGATGCAACAACGGCTGACAATACCGCGCTAAGCAATTCGATGAGCGGATACCGAACCGAAATAGCCGTACCACATCCGGCGCATTTGCCACGCAACATCACATAACTCAGCACCGGAATATTCTCCCACGCGCGCACGACCCGTTTGCAATGCGGGCAATGCGATCGAGGTACTGCGAGATTGAATTTTTCATCTTTGATAGCTGACTTGCTATCATTTTTCTGTGCTGGTAGATCGTCAAACATTTCGGCGCAGTATTGTCGCCATTGCTTTTCCAGCATCACAGGCAGGCGATAGATCACGACGTTTAGAAAACTTCCGACGAGTAAACCAAAAAGGGCAGAAACGATAACGAAACTTGCTGGATTATCCGTAAATACTGTGACAGCCGTGTCTAACATTATCTCCGTACCTAAATAGTCTGACCCAATTGGAACACCGGCATATACATCGCCAGCACCAGACCACCTATGAGTACACCGATAATCACAATGATAATAGGCTCCATCAAGCTGCTCAGACCGTCGACCGCATCGTCCACTTCCTGCTCATAAAAATCGGCAACCTTCGCAAGCATGGAATCCAGAGAACCGGTCTCCTCGCCAATGTGCACCATTTGCACCGCCATATTAGGAAATATCTTTGTCTGTTGCATCGCCAGCTGTAATTGCTGCCCCGTTGCCACATCTTCTCGTATGTCAAGTATGGCTTTGGCATATAGCAAATTACCCGCTGCACCGGCAACAGACTCCAGAGCATCTACCAAAGGCACACCGGCAGCAAACATTGTCGACAAGGTACGCGAGAATCTCGCAATAACAGATTTGCGCACTAAGTCACCAAGCACTGGCAAACGCAACATATTCGCATCCCAGCTGTAGCGAAAGGCTTCAGAGTTTTCCTTGGCTTTGATTATGCTGTATACAGAAATACCGATAGCCCCCAAGATAAACATCCAGTATTGCTGAAAAATATCAGACATATTTACCACGATCTGAGTCGGTAACGGCAAGGCTGCGCCCATGCTGGCAAACATTTTCTGGAACTCCGGCACAACCTTGACGAGCATAACCATGAGTATCAACATTGCCACCGCCATAACGCCTACCGGATAATACATAGCCTTCTTGATTTTGCCTTTTATCGCCTCTGTTTTTTCTTTATACAAGGCGATTTTGTTGAGCAAGGTCTCGAGGATACCCGCCTGCTCACCTGCACGTATGAGATTGCAAAAGAGGTTGTCAAAATGCTTTGGATGCTTGCGCAATGACTGCGCCAGAGAACTACCACCTTCCAGATCCATCTTGACCGCCATCATCATCTCTTGCATCGAAGGGTTTTCACTTCCCTTGCCGATAATCTCGAACGCCTGCACAAGCGGAATACCTGATGACACCATAGTGGCCAACTGGCGACTAAACACGGTGATTTCTTTCGACCTAATCGACTTCTTGCCTTTACTAAATAAGGCAACTGGCTTCTTGCGAATCTTGTGTGCACTAACACCTTGGCGACGTAATTCGGCTTTGAGCACAGGGATACTTACCGAGCGGAGCTCGCCTTTTACGCGCTTACCTGCGCGGTCAGTGCCTTCCCATAGATATAATATTGTCCGGTTTTGATGTTGTGCCATATCTACTCCATCGTCACCCGATGTATTTCTTCAAGACTTGTCAAACCCTGCATGACTTTTTCCAGACCCGCCTGACGCAGGTCCACTATCCCTTCTTCACGCGCCTGATCTGCCAGTTGTAAATGATTACCACCGTTCAAGATCAAACGTCCCATGGCTTCCGACATTGGCATCACTTGAAATATGCCGAGCCGCCCCCGGTAGCCGTTATTACAACGCTCACAACCCGCCGGAGCGTATAAAGTGAATCGTCCTAATTGTTCCGGCTTGAAGCCCTGCGCCATCAAAATCTCTTCAGGCAGCTCAATAATTTGTTTACAGTGAGCACACAGGCGTCGAGCCAGGCGTTGCGCGACGATTAGCGATACCGAAGACACAATGTTATAGGGCTCCACACCCATATTCATAAGGCGCGTCAATGTCTGTGGCGCATCGTTGGTGTGCAGCGTCGACAACACCAGGTGCCCTGTCTGCGCTGCCTTCAACGCAATCTCTGCGGTTTCCGTATCGCGAATCTCACCCACCATGATGATATCCGGATCCTGACGCAAAAACGCGCGTAGCGTCGACGCAAAGGTCAATCCGACTTTTGGATTGATATTGACCTGATTGATGCCAGGCATATAAATTTCTGCCGGATCTTCCACCGATGAAATATTGCGATCACCGGTATTGAGTATGTTCATTGCGGTATACAGTGTCACCGTCTTACCCGAGCCCGTTGGCCCGGTCACCAGCACCATGCCGTGTGGTTTTTTTATGTGCTCGACAAACACCTGCTTCTGCCGTTCATCAAATCCGAGCACATCTATGCCGTACTTGAAACTGCCGGAATCCAGAATACGCAATACGACTTTTTCGCCGAACAAAGTCGGGCAGGAACTGACGCGAAAATCGATCGAGCGATTCTTGCTCAGATTCATCTTGATACGTCCGTCCTGGGGCAGGCGTTTCTCGGAGATATCCAGTCGCGCCATAACCTTGATTCTTGCCACTATACGCGGTGCCAAGCTGACGGGCGGCGTAGCTGCTTCCTGTAAAATTCCATCGAGCCGATAACGCACACGAGTGCGATTTTCGTAAGGCTCGAAGTGAATATCCGATGCCCCCCGCTGGATTGCGTCCAGCAATATCTTGTTAACAAAACGTACTAAAGGCGCATCTTCTACATCCGCGTCGCCTTGTGGTGTCTCGTCGTTAATGCCTTCGAATTGTAAGGCATCAAGATCCGTATCACTCAGCCCCATCATGCTGGTGCCGCGTTGTTCCAGCGATTCCTCCAGACGCTTGAGCAGCGCATGGGTTTCCACCAGCACCGGTTCGGTATTCAAACCACTCTGGAATTTAAATTGATCCAGGGCATGGAGGTTTCCAGGATCGGTTATTGCCACAAACAGACGATTGCCACGGCGCCAAAGAGGCAAGGCATTAAACTCCTGAATCAGGCGTTCGTCGATTAACTCCTGAACATCGGGGTCGAGATCCAAGGCATCAATATCGAACAGCGGCAGCCCAAATTCTTCTGCCGCCGCCTGGCTGGCCTTGAGCGCATCCACGATGTGGTGTTGCGACAGATAATTCACCAAAGGCACATTGTCCTGCCGCGCCTGCATTTGCGCATGCATGGCCTGTCGTTCTTTTAACAGCCCTTTGTCGACCAAACGTCGAGACAATCCTGTCAATGCCGATGATGTTTTCGTCAAACTCGGAGTCCTATATTCGCTGCAATATTCATTGGTAAAAGGGATCATTAATATAGCGGCTAAGGTATAGTCCCTTTTTAATATAAAAATGAATAAATTGGTCAAAACACCAAAGAAAATCGGCATTAAAAAATAAAGAAGGAAAATTCGAGAATCAGGTCACGGCTTGTGCAAATTCCGTTAGGCGTCTGCGAATCCGGAAAACTTTTTGCAAGCCATAAAAATAGCCCCCCTAAAGAGGGGGGCTGAGTAAATGTGGGGAGGGAAGGACGGGGTGATCGGTAACGAAACGGAAAACTTGTTGCACTCCTTCCAAATCTACAACAACCGCTTATTAAACTTTGCAATTGCTTACAAAGTGTTACCAACAATCACAGTAAAGCGAAAGCTGTGCCACATTTGCTTTTAGCGAAAAAAAACCGCTCCCGTGGGGGGAGCGGTTCTTTTTCTTGTTGTTAGCTCAAGCTATCATCACAAAAAGTTACAACCCTGTGGTGCATATTTCTTCAGAATGGCAGCACTGGCACAAGTCCAAGTAATAACCCCTGCCGTGCCAACTCCTGGCGTTAACGTTATGGTATTACCCGCCAAGTCGTCAGGCACACCAGGAGAACCCTGGGGTTGGAACAGAATAGTAATCGCACCGCCAGCTACGGCAACACTTTGAACATAGCTATTTGAAATGTTTGCCGCTGGAGCAATATTGATTGCTGCATTGTCAGCAGGCGGGGTCCCGTTGGAATTGATATACTCAGACACCCCAGTCTTGGCGGAAGCTGCCAAGGCTATCGCACTCGATACCTTCGACTTGGTTGTATAAGTGGTATAGGCTGGCACCGCTACCGCTGCCAAGATACCGATGATCGCAACCACGATCATCAATTCAACAAGAGAGAAACCAGTTTGTCGCATTTTCATAAACATCTCCATACAGTTAAAATAAATTTCTAATGTAAATTATTATGTCGTGTTGCACCCTGTGTGCCATTAATCGGTCCGTGAATGTAAAAAATGAGCGTCAAGAGGTGTGAGAAAAAAATTTTGTGGCGGACTTCGCGAAATTCCCCACGACTTGTTAGCTTTCTTAAGGCGTTTAGACCGTGTGCAGAACATTTTTACGCCCGCAATGGTCACAATGTGACAATATTTGTCACTCCTATTGTCAGAGTTGTTTCGAGGTTCGAAGCGGAATGTTGCAGATAGGCGCTGAATTAATTCTGATTCGAATTAATCGGCTGGTTTGAAGTGTATTTTCGCCACCGAAAATGAAAAAAATTTCAATCTATCCCTAATTTCTTCAGGCGATAACGCAGCTGTCTAAAGCTTATGCCCAGCAATTTGGCGGCGGCAGTCTTATTATATTGGGTCTTCTCCAGGGCCTGGCGGATCGCATCTTTTTCCATTTCATCGAGAAAGGGGTCGAGACCGGTCTCATCGCCTTCCAGATCACTGTTCATAGCGGTGGCATTTAGTTTGAGATCCTGGGGTTTAATCGTGTCGCCCTCGCATAGCGTCATGGCACGTTCGAGAATATTTTCCAGCTCACGCACATTCCCAGGAAATGAGTATTGTTTTAATACCTGCAAAGCCTCTGGTCCGAGATAGGCAGGTGGCATCCCAGAATCGTTAGCCAGTTTGTCGAGGATAAAATCGGCCAGCATTGGAATGTCATCCGGGTGTTCACGTAGAGACGGTACGTGGAGCTCGATGACATTGACGCGATAATACAAATCCTGTCGGAAATCGCCACGGTTAACCAGACTGGCCAGATCCTTGTGGGTGGCACTTAGTATTCTTACATCGATGCTTTCTTCCTTGGTTGAGCCTACCGGTCGCACCGATTTTTCCTGGATGACGCGCAACAGCTTTACTTGCATATGCATAGGCAGGTCGGCGACCTCATCGAGAAACAAGGTGCCACCGGTCGCCGCTTTGAATAAACCATCCTTATCCGCGCTGGCACCGGTAAAGCTGCCTTTCTTATAGCCGAAAAATTCGCTTTCCATGAGCTGTTCCGGAATAGCGCCACAGTTGACCGCGATAAACGGCCCATCACCGCGCGGACCTTGCTCATGTATCATACGCGCGACCAGCTCTTTACCGCTGCCAGATTCGCCGGAGATATATACTGGTGCCTGACTGCGTGCGAGTTTGCCAATCGTAGCGCGGGTACGCTTCATGACCGAGGAATCACCAAGCAAGTCATGACGCTTATTCCCTTCGTCCGCTGAAGATTCTGCGCTTGCAGGTTTAACCTTGATCGCGGTAGACACCAGATCGCGCAGCATTTTTAGATCAACCGGCTTGGAAACAAAATCGAAGGCACCGGCCTTCAGGGCTTTAATGGCAAGCTCCATATTGCCGTGCGCAGTAATTACCGCCACCGGAATATCCAGACCTTCCTGTTGAATATATTCGACGAGCTCGATGCCATCGCCGTCAGGCAAACGCATATCGGTGAGACACAAATCATAGGGATGTCGTGATAGCAGCGTTTTACCCTGACGCACATTGGATGCAATATGTGACTTTATCTGCATGCGCGCCAGAGTGATCTCCAGCAATTCGCAGATATCCGGCTCGTCATCAATAATCAGGGCCAGCGTCTGTGCCATATCGTTTACTGTTCGCCTTTATGGGTAATACGAAAACAACTGCCGCCCGAAGGAACGGGAACATAGTCCAGCTTGGCCTGATTGGCCGCGGTTAATTCCTTGGCGATAAACAGGCCCAGTCCGGTGCCTCGACTGGCAGTCGTAAAAAACGGTTCGAAAATCTTGTGCGCAGTTTCCGGGTCGATACCCGGACCAAAGTCGATAATATCCAGCACAACCCCACCACCGGGAAATTTCCCCGCTTTAATTTGTATTATCTTGCGCTGTGCATGTGCCACGCCGTGCGCCATAGCATTTTGACATAGATTGGCGAGAATTTGGTGCAAATGGCCTGCATCAAAGGCTAATACCAAATCGTCTGGTGATACGTCTATCTGTAACTGTCCGTTTTCGAGTTGTTGAGCCCTGGCAAATTCCGCGACAAAATCGTGTAACCACGTTTTCAAGGGAATGCGTTCCGGATGCGCTTTTTCTTTACGCGTGAGCTGCATGACATTCTCGATGACATTATTGGTGCGACCGGCATTTTGGTGGATGATCTCCGCCAGACGCCGATCGGCTGTGTCCAGGGCGCTTGACTCTACCAGCAATTGCGCCGCGTGACTGATTGCCCCGAGTGGATTGCGAATCTCGTGGGCAATACTGGCGGTAAGCCTGCCGAGGGCACTGTGCTTTAGCTGTTGCGCCTGCTGATTCAACAACGAGGCGTCTTCGAGCAGGATTAACACTCCCTCTCGGCGTGTCTGACCCAAGGGAATAAATCGCGGCATAACATCTGACGCACCGGTAATACTTACAGAACGCTCATCCGTCGTCGATGTAGCCCGCCACTCCTGCAAGCGGTGGTGCAAAGGCGCAGACATATTGTCCAAACTCACAATGGCGGAGCGAGATTGCATACCGAGCAAATACCAGGCAGCATCATTGGTCAGCTGAATATTGTTTTTGCCATCGATGACGATCACCCCAGAATCCATGCGCTGAATGATATAGCCATTGAGCTCAGCCATATTTCTGAGATCGATACCCAGCTTCTCGGCTAACTGGCGGTTTTCCTGGGCCTGGCGCGCCAGATGACTGAAGATGGTTGCAGCAATGAAGTAGACCAGCCCCAGCCCACCGGGCACTAGAAAGCCGTAAACTGTCGCATGACCGGATATAAACTCATTGGCCTGCACCCCGAGTATCATCAAACTCGCTGCCGCAGCCATAGCAATCGCGTTTTTCGGTCCAGCTAAAGCGGCATAGGCTAGTACAAAAACGGTGAGCAAAACCGACAATGCATTACGCTCAGCGATCAGCAGCAGCATCATGGCCAATATAAAAACTAAATCGAAGAGAAAATAACGGGAGACCGAACCAGTGCTGATACGCTTGTGCAGTAACAGAAAAGTACAGGCATAAATTACGTAGGCAATTGCTGTGATCTGAATATTTGTCTGTTCGAGAAACTCATCAAACAGCCACACACTGCCGGACATCAAGGCCAGAGACACAATCAAGCGATAAACCGACAACAGAATCAGAACGCGCTGCCTGAATGCACTTGAATCTGGCTGGTTTAGTTTAATTTCCGCTCTCCTCAGTCCTTCAACTACCTCTACGTTGGCATTCCGTGCAGACATCCTGTCCATGAACTTTTGTCATATCTTTTTCGAGAACATGCACGCCACACCGGGAACAGGCCAACATTCTATCGCCCTGTTGAACGGAATTTGAGGACTGTTTTTTGATTTGCGCCCGCCCCGACCGTAGTTGCCGAACCAACATCACTAGCACTGCGATGACCGCAATAATGATCAGAACTCGTAAACCTGGCAATGAAGTACTCCGCCCACAAGGAAAGCCAGGAAGAATTATAAAGGGTATATGAAAGGAATTGCTACGCGGAGCGCTTTAATCTGAACAATTCGGGAGTTACCTGGATAAGCGTCAAATCATCTGACTGCTCCCGATCTCCACGATACTGGGCTAAAAGCCTGCTTAGATAGTTAAAAGGCTCTGTTTTTTGATGTGATTTAATCAGGCAACGCTCCAACCCATCCATGCCTAGCATATCGCCGTTTTCGTCTTCCGCCTCGGTAATGCCATCAGAAAAGACATAGATGGAGTCACCCTCTTTTAGATGGTAAGTCGTGAAAGAGGTATCCAGGCTAGCATTACCCATAATGCCAAGAGGTAAACGATTCGATGCCACACGTTCACGAATATCTCCACTGCGTGCGTTATATATCAGACCATCGGGCAACCCACCATTCCAGATTTTCGCTACACTCATGTCGAGACTAAATTCCATCAGACACGCGCATAAAAATAACTCTGTCGGCAGGAAGGTTTTCAGTTTTTGGTTAATCGCAAGAACGATATCCGCAGACTTGCGTCCATGTTCTGTCATATCGTAAAAAATATCCGAAACAGGCAGCACGCCGATGGCGGCAGGCAGACCATGCCCTGTGGCATCACCAACAAAGACATTCAGACCGCCATCCTGACGCTTTGCAGCCAGCAACATATCCCCATTAAACATCGACTGAGGTGTGCTGATGTGATTAAAGGGAAGATCCTTCAGCACACCACGCGTATTCAAACGCGCAAAGATCTTTTCTGCATAAAGATATTCTTGCATCATCATCTGGTTATGTTGCTGGATTTGTTGATAGAGGACGCGGGTACGCAAGAATGCCGTTATCTTGGCCTCAAGTATAGTTTTGCTGAATGGCTTGGTAAGAAAGTCATCCCCACCGACTGAAACACATTCGGCAAGTTCATCCTCATCCGTCAGAGAAGTCAGAAAGATCACTGGCACAAACTCATCACCAGCTAATTCTTTGATTTTGGTGGCAGCAACACGGCCATCCATGACCGGCATAAGGACATCCATCAGAACTATGTCTGGCCGTTCCTTTTCAAAGACTTCAACGCCTTCCGCACCGTTTTCGGCAAAGAACACGTCGTAACGACCTCCGTCGAGGATGCCATTTAAAACCATACGATTGATTTCGTCATCATCAACCACTAGCACCTTGATATTCATAGTCCCCTTTCAAACCACCAGAGTGAATCGGACTCAATTGTTAACGACTGCCCACATACATCTCTTGAAACAGGGATTGAAAACAAATGTTTCCTCGAATTCCGGACGAATCAAGGTAACTACCAGAGCGTCGATACATAACAAAGCACTATCAGAATGGATATGGAATTTTGAACAAAGTACTGATTTCTCTGTTGCTCATGTCCGCTGTCAGCATGCCAGTCCATGCACAGAACACCAGATACACGTTCGGCATCGTTCCCCAGCAAACAGCAAGCAAACTACTCCAAAGCTGGACGCCTCTTCTGAGAAAAATGGAGGAAATTACAGGACTGGAATTCGAATTTCGGACCGAGTCCAGCATCCCAGAGTTTGAGGAACAATTGCGCAATGGCGCCTATGATTTTGCCTATATGAATCCATATCACTATACGGTTTTTGCTAAACATCCGGGCTATAGCGCTTTTGCCAAAGCTAGTGACAAAAAAATTACCGGCCTCATCGTTGTACACAAAGACAGCAGCATAAAGACCGTACATGATCTCGAAGGAAAGACTATCGCCTTTCCTTCTCCTGCAGCGTTTGCAGCAACCATACTGAATCGCAGCAACCTGAAAAATAGCGGCATAAAATTTGATACGGCCTATGTCAACTCTCATGATTCAGTCTATGCCAGTGTTGCTCGAGGAATATATCCAGCCGGTGGAGCCGTACTGCGCACGTTAAACAACACCGCATCGTCCTACCGCGATCAACTAAGAGTCTTGTGGACAAGTAAGGGCTACACGCCGCACGCATTTGCAAGTCACCCGAGAATTTCCGCCAACGTCAGGAAATCAGTCATCACCGCGCTGTTGCAAATTAACAAAAAACCGGACGAGCCCGTCTATAAAATCCTCGGCATCAAAAGCATCGAACAGGCCAGAGACAGTGACTGGAACGATGTACGAAAACTAAACATCAACATTCTTGAGTAGTCGGTACATGAATTTTCGCAGTAAAAACATATTGGGGATAGCGATCATACAGATAATTCTGCTGTTATTCATCGTTCCTTCACAAATAAAAATTATAGAAAATTCTCATATCGAAGAACTGCTGGAAAACGCTGAGACTACAACACGGCTGTTCGCCACACTAGCGATTACACCCGCTATTTCAAACGACATCGCAACGCTAGAACAGATCTCTCATCAACTAACCACTGAATCAGATGTCCGCAAGGTCAAAATCGTTAACGGAAACAATCAAGTACTCGCGAGCTCAGGCGACATCGAAAACATGCTACATCTTGAGAGCGAATTTGACTACTTGATCAAAGTTCCCATTGGAGATAAAAATCTAAACATTGGCCACATTGAAGCCTATTTTTCATCGGAACACTTACGTGCTATTGTAAGCGAATCACTTCAAAGAACATTAATCATAGGCATCACCTCGTTGTGCATAGCCATTCTTTTTGCATACACGTTAGGTTCATATCTTTCCAAACGACTGAAACATCTCGAAGCGGGCGCAAAACTCATAGGTGAAGGACAACTAGGCTATCAAATAGATTCTACGGGACAGGATGAGATTGCGCGCACGATCGGCTCATTCAATCAAATGTCTCGCCGAATCAATGAACTTTATCGAGAACAAAAACGCATAAACAAAATATTTCTGGCACTCAATAACGCACAGAATCGTTATATAGCCGCCACTAGCAGCCGAGATGAAATTTTCAGCGAATTACTCAGCAGCATACTTGAGCTGACATCCAGCCAGTATGGATTTATTGGCGAAGTCCTCACAAAAAATGAAGCCCCCTATCTTCACACCTACTCGATAACCAATATCGCATGGGATGATGACAGCATTAAATTTTATAACGAGCACAAAAGTGCTGGCTTTGAGTTCTTCAATCTAAATACACTTTTTGGAGCCACACTACACACCGGATTACCTGTTATTTCCAACAATCCCAAATCGGATAACCGGGCTGGCGGATTACCCAAAGGACACCCTCCTCTAGACAATTTTTTAGGTATGCCGCTCTATAGCAACAACAAGCTAATTGGCATGATTGGTCTCGCTAATCGCGATCAAGGTTTTTCTCACGAGCTCATAGATGAGTTTCAGGCGCTATGGAATGTTTCCTCGTCGATGATTTTGGCTACGCAAAATGAAGCTCAACGCGCGCGAATGGAAGAGGAATTGCGCGAAAGTGAAGAGCGTTTCGCACTAGTGGCCAAGGGCACTAACGACGGCATGTGGGATTGGGATCTCAATACGGGGCATATATATTTCTCCAGTCGATGGAAAGAAATGCTCGGCTATACTGACGAAGAGCTCGCGAACCGCTTTGATGTTTGGCAGGAACACATCCACCCGGAGGACCTATCCGACACACTACAAACATGGACAGAGGCGATGGAAGGAAGGCGCGACGCCTTTAATTTTGAATATCGTGTTCAGTCCAAACAAGGACAATACCTCTGGATACGATGTCGTGGAACAGTTTTTAAGAATACATTGGGCCGCGCGATTCGCATGGCCGGTTCACATACCGATGTTACTAAAGAAAAAGAGAACGAACTCGCACTTAAACAAAATGCAGATCGCACCAGGGCTATACTGGATAATGTAATGGACGTCATCATGATGCTGAATGAGGCAGGCGACATTGAGGAAAGCAATCCCGCAATAACAGGCACCTTCTTTTATGAACCCAATGAAGTGCTAGGAAGAAACATAAGCGAATTAGTGCTTCAGGATTCTAAAGATGGCGATCTCAACATATCCCGTCTGCGAGAGATGAATACGGAATTGGTCGGAAGGAGAAGAGACGGACTCACCTTTCCGGTAGAGTTTCAACTTAATCAGATAAGTAATGACCATCAACAGATCAAATACATTTGCGTCATAAGAGACATCACAGAACGTAAAAAGACTGAACAGGCAATAAAGGACGCTCACGAGACCGCCTTGGACGCCGCAAAAACAAAATCTGAGTTCCTAGCCAATATGAGCCATGAAATCAGAACCCCTCTGCACGGCATACTGGGCATGATCCAGATGACAGAACACACGCCGCTTAATGCCAAACAACAGGGTTATCTGTCAACCGCACACCGATCCGCAACACATTTGCTAGGCATCATCAACGACATTCTTGATTTCTCGAAGATTGAAGCAGGAAAACTTGAACTCGAATTTATTCCGTTTAATTTGCGTGAACTACTTGAGGATATCACCAATCTTTACGCACGCCAGGCGCACGAAAAAGGCATTCTACTGGAACAGGTAATGCCCGCAGACTTACCCGATTTCTATAATGGAGATCCCGCGCGACTCAAACAGATTTTCACCAACCTGGTTAGCAATGCAATCAAGTTTACAGACAAGGGGTCAGTTATTATAAAAGTCACTGCATTGTCCGAATCAGCTGAGGAGATGCATTTACGTATCGAGGTCATTGACACAGGGATAGGCATATCAAAAGACGCTCAGGCGAAGATATTTGAGTCCTTCCAGCAAGCAGATAGCACTATGGCTCGGCAATATGGCGGAACCGGTCTCGGTCTGGCCATATGTAAACAACTGGCAAATCTTATGAATGGAGAGATCAGCATCCATAGTGAACCAGGCAAGGGATCACGATTTATTTTTAGTAATATTTTTCATCTTGCGCAGAATACTCAACTCTATACCGTAAAGCCTTTAAGGGGAAAGCGTGCGACCCTGCTCGATATCGAGGACAGTTTAACCAGCTCAATTATTGTAGATTATCTGAGGCATTGGAACCTGGAAGTTGACGTCCAAAAAAATGTCAATCTTAGTGAACATCTCGGTAAACAAGATTTCATGTTTGTCTATTGGGACCAAAAACAGCATTTTGGCCGCTCTGAAAATGAACTTCTAAGCAACAATAGTGACACCCAAGTCATCATCATCGTTGACAGCCTGAATGCTAACGACATTCCAAACAACACCAACAAATTCCAAGTTATCAACAAACCCATACGCCAGTCCGATGTATACAACGCACTCATTTCCAACATCAGCCAGGAGCTGATGATATACGGAAAGAACCGTCGCCAGGACGGTGTAACTAAATTTTCAGGGCATGTACTACTTGTAGAAGACAATCCTGTTAACCAGGAAGTCAGTAGCGAGTTGATACGTCAATTAGGGATGACTGTTGATATTGCGGCGAATGGTATTGAGGCGGTAGAGGCTGTAAAGAGAAGTCCATACGATTTGGTTTTGATGGATTGTCAGATGCCAGAGATGGATGGTTACGAGGCCACCAACTATATTCGAATATTTGAGAATAGCCAGTCACGCACCAAGGTCAACATCATAGCACTAACGGCAAATGCCATGAAAGGTGACCGCGAAAAATGCATTGCCGTTGGAATGAATGATTATCTTTCCAAACCCTTCACTCTGGAACAACTGATCAGCACCTTACGCCGTTGGTTACCTGAACATCAAGAAAACCAACCAATTCCACAGACCAAAACATCTGAATCCGACACCGCCACAACTGAACGGGATGAAAAACCTATGAGCGAAATAATCGACTACAACATAGTCAATGGACTTCGATCGATTTTAAAAGATCGCTTTGCTGAGATGTTGGAAAAATTCGAAACCAATGCCTTAAAACTGGTTGAGGATATGAAAAATACATTGAGCAGTGGTGACAATGAGAGCCTACGGCGGGCAGCTCACACGTTGAAAGGCAGTAGCGGAACAGTTGGAGCACAAAAAGTCGCTGAAACTAGTCTGGTTCTGGAAAAAGCCGCAAAAGAAGGGCAACTAGATTCGGCAACGGAAATGATTGCTGAAATCGAAACTGCACTGGAACAATTTCGAGAACAGATCCCCGCACTAAAAGCGGCATAAATAGATGGGCAAGCTGCTGAGCTAGTAGGTGCGTGAAACCGAAAACTCTGCCAAAGCTACCAAGGCGTCTTTGAACTCGCCTTCTGGCAACACGTCCAGATAACCTATCGCCATACGCGCTTCTTTGCGAGCAACGTCTAAAGTATACTCCGTTGCCCCAGTAGACTGTACCGCTGCAATAACTTCATTTATGCGCTCACGCCCACCATTTTCTATAGCTTCCCGTACGATATCTATTTGTGCAGGTGAACCATTACGCATGACGTGAATGAGTGGCAAGGTGGGCTTACCTTCGGCGAGATCATCGCCAATATTCTTGCCGATCTCTTCACTTGATGTACTGTAATCGAGCACATCATCGACAAGCTGAAACGCCGTTCCCAAGTGCATGCCGTAACGCGCCATAGCACTGCAATCGACATCCGGACGCCCGCTGAGTACAGCACCAAGCTCTGCTGCAGCTTCAAATAATTTGGCGGTCTTGTAGCGAATGACTTCCAGGTAACGTTCTTCAGTGGTATCCGGCTCGTGGCAGTTCATTAACTGCATCACTTCGCCTTCGGCAATCACGTTGGTCGCGTTTGACAGAATTTCCATCACCCGCATGCTGCCAACTTCTACCATCATCTGAAACGCACGAGAATAAAGAAAATCCCCCACCAGCACACTGGCTTCGTTACCCCAGATCGCATTGGCAGTGTCTTTACCGCGACGCATCTCAGAAGCATCGACTACATCGTCGTGTAGTAGCGTTGCGGTATGGATGAATTCCACCACTGCCGCTAGCGGGACGTGGTGATAACCCTTGTAGCCAAATGCCCTGGCGACCAGGAGCAATAACACCGGGCGAAGACGCTTACCCCCACTATTAACAATGTAATGACCCAGCTGATTGACCAATACCACATCGGACTGTAGCCGTTGTCGGATCACACCATCTACCGCGTCCCTATCATCCGCAATCAGGGCATACACTTCCTCTATAGTCTTGGAGCGCCTCGCCACATCTGGCGTGAAGTCTTCCTCATATATAGAATGGTTGTCGAAATTTACGGGATCAAGATGCATATCCGCGGGCTCATAGAGATAAACGCCCATGAGTATATAAAATAAGCAGCGCCCAAACAAAGCGTTATTTTATCCCGCCGCGGATTTGACAGCCCCCCCTTGTGGGAGTTAGAATTCGGCCCCTTTCCATGACCAGATACTGAATTTGGAGAACGAATCAATGTATGCGGTAATTCAGACCGGCGGCAAACAGTACCGCGTAACAGAAGGCCAGACCCTGAAGGTCGAAAAACTCGACGTAGAGCAGGGCGCCAGCATCGAGCTGGACAAGGTCTTGATGGTAGCCAACGGTGACGACATAAAGATTGGTGCCCCCTTTGTAAGCGGTGGCAAGGTCACAGCGACAATCGAAGCTCACGGACGCGGCGACAAGATAAAAATTGTCAAATTCCGTCGTCGTAAGCATCATCGCAAGCAAATGGGACATCGCCAGCACTATACGGCGATCAAGATCACAGGCATTAGCGCCTAAATAAAGGGAGCAGATTCATGGCTCATAAAAAAGCAGGCGGTAGTACCCGCAACGGTCGCGACTCAGAATCGAAACGCCTTGGCGTCAAGCGTTTTGGTGGCCAGGAAGTCCTGGCAGGTAATATCCTGGTTCGTCAGCGCGGCACATCATTTCACCCCGGCACCAACGTAGGTCGTGGCAAAGATGACACCTTGTTCGCCAAAGCCGACGGCACTGTGCTTTTCGAGATCAAAGGTCCGAAAAAGCGTCGTTACGTCAGCATAGTAGCGGCCTGAAGTACAAACGATCAGATGTAAATGAAAAGGCCCCGTTTTGGGGCCTTTTTTGATTATGGGTAAGCAGTAATGAAATTCGTCGATGAAGCAAAAATCAAAGTCGAAGCCGGAAAAGGTGGCAATGGCTGCGCAAGCTTTCGTCGCGAGAAATATATCCCTAAGGGTGGTCCTGACGGCGGAGATGGCGGTGATGGCGGCAGCGTATACCTCGTCGCCGACGACAACCTAAATACGTTAGTGGACTTCCGTTTTACCCGGGCATTCAAGGCACAGAACGGCGAAGGCGGCATGGGCAAGAACCGTACTGGCAAGAGTGGCGAGGATCTCGATATCCCCGTTCCCGTCGGTACGCTAGTAAAAGACGTGGATACCGAAGAGGTCATTGGTGACCTGATCAAAGTTGGCCAACGACTCAAGGTCGCCCAGGGCGGTTTCCACGGTATAGGTAACACTCGTTTCAAGAGTTCAACCAATCGCACGCCGAGACAATGCACGCCTGGCTCTGCTGGCGAAGCCCGCACCCTGAATCTGGAGCTAAAAGTTTTGGCTGATGTGGGCCTGCTCGGCATGCCCAACGCCGGAAAATCCACCTTTATCAGCTCTGTTTCGGCCGCCAAACCCAAGGTTGCCGATTACCCATTTACGACACTACACCCCAACTTGGGCGTGGTCAGCATAGAGCAGCATCGCAGCTTTGTTATCGCCGATATTCCCGGATTGATCGAAGGCGCCGCTGAGGGCGCAGGCCTGGGCATCCGTTTTCTCAAGCATCTTTCCCGCACGGGTTTATTACTCCACATTGTGGATATCGCCCCGGCTGATGGTTCCGACCCGGTGGACAACGTACGGAAAATCGACGGCGAATTGGCGAAATATAGCGATGAACTGGCAGGTCGCGAGCAATGGCTATTACTCAATAAAACCGATTTACTCCCCGATGATGAACACCAACAACTGTGCGATGAGATCGTGCAACGTCTGGAGTGGACGGGCCCTGTCTTTAGCATGTCTGCAGCGCTCGACGTCGGAACATTGACCGTGTGTCGAAAAATCATGGATTATCTCGAACAAAAACGCCTTGGGGAGCTGGAAGGAGAATAATAATGGCGGACAAGCAGCGTTGGGTTATCAAGGCAGGAAGCTCGCTTTTAACCGATCACGGTCGCTGCCTGGACCAACAATATATTGGCAAACTGGTTGACCAAGTTGCCCAACTACGTAGTCGCGGTATCGAATGCGTAATTGTCTCATCCGGTGCAGTCGCAGCCGGGCTTTCCCGCCTGGGTCGCACCGAACGTCCCGACACACTACACGAGTTACAGGCAGCGGCTGCGATCGGGCAAATGGGTCTGATACAGACCTATGAGTCTAAATTCCAGGTGCACAATATCCATACCGCACAAATCCTGTTAACCCACGATGATTTATCTAATCGCCGTCGATACCTAAATGCACGTAGCACACTGGTTACGTTGTTATCACTAGGCGTAGTCCCGATCATCAATGAAAACGACACGGTTGTGACCGATGAAATCAAGTTCGGTGACAATGACACGCTCGCTGCACTCGTAGCAAATCTGGTGGAGGCGCAAACCCTGGTCTTACTCACCGATCAAGACTCCATGTATGAGGCCGATCCCAATCAAAATCCACACGCCAAGCGCATAGTACGCGCCCAGGCCAGTGACGTACGCTTGTTGGAAATGGCCAGCGGTGGCGGTATTGGAAAATTAGGTAGAGGCGGTATGCGCACCAAGGTGCTGGCGGCTACACGCGCGGCGCGTTCGGGTACAAATACGGTAATAGTCGGCGGTAAACTGGACAATATTTTGTGCCGCCTGGCAGATGGGGACGACAGTGTTGGCACCTGGATCGAACCCGACCAGGAACCGGTCGCGGCGCGCAAACAGTGGTTGGCCGGACATCTTCAGGTCAAAGGCAAACTCGTTCTCGATGATGGGGCCGTAAAGGTATTACGCAACGGCGGCAGTAGCTTGCTGCCCGTTGGCGTCAAACAATCCTCGGGCAGTTTTCAGCGAGGCGAGGTAGTCGAATGCACGGATTTAAACGGAAGCCGCATCGCCTGTGGACTGATTAATTACAGTAGCGACGAAACCGGCAAAATCATTGGGCATGCCAGTAAAGAGATCGAAGGCTTGTTAGGGTATGTAGATGAGCCGGAGTTGATACATCGAGACAATTTGGTGCTGCTGTAAACGACAAAGCCGGTAACAACCGGCTTTGAAGTCTGATTTTCTATGCGTCACGGCTAAAAACGATAGTGAACACCGCCATTAATCCTCACAAGCGAAGGTGTGTAGAAGTCAGCCGTAGCAAATCCTGCTCCCACCTCGAAACTCCACCATAGTGGAAATATATCATCAATCCAGTTTTCCCAGTTTGTCTCTATGCCTACCGAGCCATTGAAATCAATACCGGTTCCAGTGCCAAATCGCCACATTTGGACACCTACTCCAGCAGCGCCATATAGATTGTATTTTTTTTCTTCCTTAAACTTGAATAACCCGCGAACAGCGATATCGGTAGACCACCAACCACTGCCGAGAACCGCTTGCAGACTGGTTTTGTCATTCAGGAAAAGCTTTCCACTAATACCATTGGAAATATACATAGACTGCAAACCAAGTGCATATTTATCTTCTGCTTGCGCCGCTCCTGCGCTCACAAACAAAGAAATTATCATTAGCAAAGACGCTTTTATCGTTTTCATTTCTCTCCTACTCCCTCCATTCCTGATTATTAAAACCTCAATACCGTTTTGAGCCTACAACATTATGACCGATTTGATACATGTGAAGAAAACAAAATTTCACATGCTCAGCTCAGTACAGAAGGCAAAAAAAAACCGTCTGAAAGACGGTTTTTTCTGATCTAATGTCCAGACCTGACGGTTTACAGGGCCTTGATGGCTGAGTTCAGGCGAGACTTGTACCGCGCAACTGCATTCTTGTGCGCAATACCTTTGTTGACCATGCTATCCATTACTGGAGTTGCTGTCTTGAATTCTTCCTGAGCCTTGGCCTTGTCACCGGTTGCGATAGCAGCGCGGACACGCTTTACGTAGGTACGCATTTTTGAACGCAGGGTTGCGTTATGCGCGCGACGCTTGTCATTCTGCTTTGCGCGTTTTCTGGCTTGTGCTGTATTTGCCAAAATTGAGCTCCTCAATAAGACGATCGGTGAAAGAACGCGCGATTATGAGGATTTCGCCCCCAACTGTCAAGCGGCCCTGCCCGGGTCTTGCATTGTCCTCGGCGGTGTTCTGGTTTGGTGTTAATATTCAGCGGCTTGGAATTCTGCTGATAACTCGTGGGGTCTGTGCGCCTATATATGGCATGTGCTTAATCCGATATCTGGGTCTTTGTTGTTTTTTCCGGCGCTGTTGATGTCCTGATTATTGTGCTGGGAGCGTCAGGGGGATGGGGTGACAAAACTCGCTGTGAATACGTCCCTGTACGCTCGACGGCGCCGTCCATGGCGCCGACGGTTTTGTCACCCCATCCCCCTGACACTCCTCGATACCCGGGCAGTGTAATTACTCTTTAAATCAAATGGTTAGATAAAAAAGGAACGCATTCTGAGCCGAAAACTCCTTAAATCCACAGCGATAGTCAGCGCCATGACTATGATTTCCCGCGTACTCGGATTCGCACGGGACATGGTCGTTGCCCGTATATTCGGTGCCGATGCGGCTACTGATGCCTTTTTCGTCGCCTTCAAGATTCCGAATTTCCTGCGCCGATTATTCGCCGAGGGGGCGTTTTCCCAGGCCTTTGTTCCTATTCTGACGGAGTATAAGGAACAGCGTAGCGAGGCTGAACTTAAGGATCTCATCGACCGGGTGGCCGGTACGTTTGCGGTGATTTTGTTCGGTATCACCCTGATTGGGGTGATCGGCTCGCCAATTCTGATCATGATCTTCGGTCCTGGCTTTATCGACGAGCCGCAGAAGTATGATCTTGCGGTGGAGATGCTCAAGCTGACCTTCCCCTATTTATTCTTTATCTCTCTGGTCGCCCTATCTGGAAGCATACTCAATACGTTTGGTCGTTTTGCCTCGCCAGCATTTACACCGGTTCTGCTCAATGTTTGTTTAATTGCGGCGGCGTTGTGGATATCACCTCAAATGGAAAGACCGATTGTCGGTCTGGCCTGGGGTGTGTTTCTAGCGGGGGCGACGCAGTTATTATTTCAGGTTCCGTTTTTGATCAAGCTGGGTTTGATGCCGGTTCCCAAGTGGGGTTGGAAGCATGAAGGTGTGCAGCGGATTGCAAAACTTATGGTGCCGGCAATATTTGGCTCGTCGATAGTCCAGATCAATCTGTTACTCGATACTTTGATTGCCTCGTTTCTCATCACCGGAAGTATCAGTTGGCTTTATTACTCAGACCGACTCATGGAGTTTCCTCTTGGTGTTTTCGGTATTGCCCTTGCGACAGTGATACTACCGAAGCTATCTCGCGATCATGCACGTTCGGATAAAAGTACATTTTCAAATACCATCGACTGGGCTTTGCGCCTGGTGTGGTTGGTTGGCGCGCCGGCCGCTGTGGGCCTGGCCACACTGGCGGGGCCGTTGCTGGCAACACTGTTTTATGGTGGCGCCTTTACCGCAGAAGATGTCGACATGGCCACCCTCAGCCTGATGGCCTATTCCCTGGTTTTACTCAGCGCCATTTTTGTGAAGGTACTCGCACCCGGTTTCTATGCCCGCCAGGATACCAGGACTCCGGTAAAGATAGGCATTATCGCCATGGCCGTGGGCATGTTGCTCAATATTGCCATTGTCGTACCTTTATATATGAGCGATTTTAAAGGTGCGCATATGGGACTAGCACTTGCCTCTGCCGGGACTGCGTTGATCAACGCCTCGCTGTTATTCAGACGACTTCGCGCTGACGGTGTCTACACACGGCATTCGGGCTGGATGTTGTTTCTTTTCCGTATCGTACTAGCAAGTTCAGTAATGGGTATCATCATTTCTGTTTACTCGCCCAACATTGAAATCTGGCTAGCATGGAACACGCTGGAACGCGGGCTAAATCTATTGATGTGGGTAGGTATCGGCATGCTGAGTTATTTCGGAACTTTGATTTTGAGCGGACTAAACATCAAGGCGCTGTTAAAGTCTACCCATTAGATGAACGAAACAGAAGCAAAGAAACTTTGGTCTATAGGCTTACGACTTTTCAAAATACGTAATTCGCGCAGCCAATACTGGCGACTATGTAGAAATGGAAAACATAGGTAGATCATCAAATAAAACGAACCGTCAACCAAGTCATACACTATACCGACGACAATGGCTCAGACTATATTGCCGGACTCAAGCTTTCATTTATGTAGTCGGTAATAACTGCAGCAGGCTGAGGCTCTCTCAAATGAAACCCTTGGACGACGTCGCAATTATTCTCTAACAGGAAATCCAGTTGTTCCTGTGTTTCCACCCCTTCCGCGACGCAGCTTACGTTTAACATTTCACTCATCGCAATAATCGCCCTGGTAATTTGCGCATCGTTCGAGTCTTTACAAACGTCATGTATAAAAGAGCGATCTATCTTTATTTTCTTTATTGGAAAACGCTTCAAATAACTGAGCGACGAATAGCCTGTCCCAAAATCATCTAAAGCCAGACGCACGCCGTAACGACATAGTGAGTTGAGCGAGTCGGCTATATTTTTTACATTATTGATCAACAAACTTTCCGTAATCTCAATCTCGAAGAGATTCGGTTCGAGATTGTGACGTTCTAGCGCCGATTCTATCGTATCCACCAGGTTGTGATCTGAAAACTGCCGACTAGAAAAATTAACGCACATGACCAAGTCCGAAAACCCAAGCCTATGCCACGACTTGGCTTGTGCGCAGGCCTGGTCCAAAACCCACTTTCCGACGTCTACTATCATTGAGGTTTCTTCCAGCAAATGCAGAAACGTGTTCGGCAGAATAACGCCCAGTGCTGGGTGATTCCAACGCAGCAAGGCCTCCATGGCGACAATCTTATTTAAACGAAAGTTATATTGAGGCTGATAATATACCTCGAGTTGATTTTCCTGAATGGCGATATGTAAGCTGTTCTCAAGATTTAACCTCTCGAACGCTCGAGCACTCATGTCTTTTGAATAATATTGATAATTATTTTTGCCCAGATGCTTGGCACGATACATGGCCATATCCGCATTTTTTAGCAACACATCTGCTCTATCACTATCATTGGGATATAGACTCACCCCAACACTGGCCGTTATGTGCAAGCTTTGAGTATCGACAACAAACTTGGGACGCATGCTATCAATGATCTTTTGTGCCAATTTAGAAATATCTTCTTCAGATGCGATGTCATCAAGCAATATTGCAAATTCATCACCGCCAAGCCTAGCAACCGTATCACCACTACGCACAACCTTTTGCATGCGGCTGGAAATCTTTATCAGGAGTTGATCACCTGTATCATGTCCAAGTGTATCATTCACAAATTTAAACCCATCGATATCCACGAACAAAACGGCGATGAAACGATTATGCCAATGCGCACGACTCAAAGCCTGTTCGAGTCGGTCGTAAAACAGGGAACGATTCGGCAACTGCGTCAATGCATCATGGGTAGCCATGTGCTGTAGTTTTTCCTGGTTGAGCATGTGCTCAGTAATATCTTTACCGATCGCGACGTAGTGGGTGGGTTCTGCATCTCGATTTCTAATGGTGGTTACAGTTTTTTGTACGTGCAGAGCATTACTATTACCACTTTTTTCCTGACTAATGTCATTGTATTGATCTGTATCGGCCATATTGCTCAGAAACCTGGCGTAAAAATCATTTTCATCACAGGACAAGCTCGTTATTGACTGACCTATAAGATCTCCGCTTTTATACCCCGTCATATGTTCAAAACTTCTATTTACGTATTCAATATCTCCTTTCAAATCTGTGATCAATACGGTGTCCGCGGTGTTCTCTAGCGCACGGGAAAGCTTTTCCATTTGAATTTCCGCTTTGCGTCGCTTGGTAACATCTCGCACGACTACGATAGCCGATTTACCCTGTTCCGAATCTTTGAACGCAGACACATGCGCCTCAAAATGTCGTATATTTTCTTCCGGATCAGGAAAATCGACATTAAACATATCTTTCTCCCCGGTCTGTTTGACATAGTTCAAACATCGTTCTATATCGTATTGCTGCTCACGCGGAAGGAAGTCATACATACTCATATTGATCACACCGTCCTTGGTATGTTCCGGAAGGGGGTAGTTGATAAACAGTATTCTTCCGTCGTAATCAACGTGCATTATGATATCGGCAGTATTCTGAGTTAAGGTATCCCATATACTCTCAGAGTGAATTAAACGTTCTTGATGGTGCTTGAATTGAGATACATCTTGTATGTAACCAGCATGGCGTGTTGACTTGCTTGTGAGTTTTGGCTGCTCAAAACTAATTAACAGCGTACCTTCGCCACCATGACTCCTCTTAAAACGGGCTTCTAAATCAGATCTCTGTCCTTGCCGCACTCTTGAAATAAAGTAGTCACCAAATGATAGTCCGTCCTCTGGAGCTTGAATCGTTTGATTAAGTACATCAAGCAAGTTTGGCGCGTCGTTTTTCGACAGACCAATTATCTTAAATGCATTTTCCGTCAGGTGAAGCGTATTGTTTTCAGTATTAAATACCCATCGGCCGACTGGGATGGAATCTTGCGATCGAGATTTTGGCATCGTTTTACACCTTCCACGAGAAAATGGCAATAAGACAACAATTCACAATAATAGCCAATTTGGCAAATAAAGTTATATAAAAATAATATTATTAAAATTTTCGAGGGATTTTTGACTAAAGACACACAACTAAAGCGCGATATACATCTAAATCTCATCGCCAAAAGGAGTAGTGTGTGTCTCAAACATGGTCCAATGATTTTCTCAATCGAATGAAAAACACTGGTGACGATTTAGCAGAGAGTGTTATTGAGTCTCTGAATAGGAATAAACAACTCGAATTAGCGAACAAATATTTCGCACAACCGGAAACAAACACTCACGTCCTAAACGATTTACCCGCCGAACTACAACGCTATATTGGCAAAACATCACACCTACCGGAATGGGCGGACAGGCAAAAAATTCTTTTGGCACAACACTTTTTTTCTACCAGAGGCCCTGTCTTTGGCGCTGTTCTATTGTGTGGTTCTCTACCGGTCCTCTACGCCGGCGGCCTAGGTGGTGCGCAAGTGTTGGCCGCAACCGGGCAAATGAGCAAGCACTACGAACGCCGCGCAGGTGAAACCTTACGATTTATTTTAAGTGCTATGGAACCAGGCGGCCTTGATCCGCAAGCCCAAGGTATCCGAACCATTCAACGCGTGCGATTGATGCACGCAGCAATACGCCACTACGCTAAACATAGTCCAGACAAGTGGCCGGCCAAACCAGATTGGGGAGTGCCGATAAACCAAGAGGAATTGGTTGGTACTCTACTGGCATTTTCCAGCCAGGCATTAATCGGATTGAACAAAATGGGCGTAGTACCAACCGAGGAGGAAAAGCAAGCCTACTTCCATACATGGAAAGTGATCGGGCACTTGTTAGGCATCAGTCCAGAAATTATTCCAGAGACTCTCGAGAGCGCCGCAGAACTATGGGCGGCAATTTCTAGACGTAACTTTATGCCTAGTGCGGCAGGTCGAGAGTTAGCGAAGGCGCACCTTCACTTTCTCGAAGGCCTGGTGCCAGGCCATATATTCGATGGTGTTGTTGTCGCATTGATGCGCTATCTCATGGGAAGAAAAATTACCGAACATGATCTTGGGTTTCCCAAGCCGGGCTTCTTCAGTTGGTTGATTTGTGTTTTACGTGGTGTCTTCGGCTTTAAAGAGTCATTGATAGATTGCTCAAGGACGATCAAACAAATTGCGGAGCACGATAGCATACTTTTCATGGAAGGCCTGGCAAACCATTGGATGAGAAACGACAGCAAACCGTTTCAAATTCCTGCTTCATTGACGCAACGTTAAGGACTGACCATGAACAAAGTAATATGTGACAACGGACTGATCAACAACCCCGACAATCTCTTTAATTGGGTCGACATCAACTGCGTTCCTTATACAAAACTACAAATGGTCTTGTTTGCCGGTGGATGCCTGATGTGGGTGGTTGCTTATGTCATCATGATTAAGAACGCGCGCAAGTTTCGCTTTATCGAAATGGCGGCGTTTGCTGGTGTTAGTAATTTCGCCTGGGAGGCATTGTGGTCATGGTGGTACACACCTGATACTGGACAGTTTATGGTCTGGACCTATCGTGCGTGGTTTTTCCTGGACGTATACATCGTCTATTTGCTGTTTAAGTATGGGCATAAGCAAATTCAAAATGAATATCTACGAAAATACTATTCGCTATGGTGCCCCGCTGCCCTGGTTGCCTGTATGGTGGTGTATTACTATTTCATCAAACAAGGATATGACATGCCGATTGGTGCGAACACTGCCTATATCTGCCAGATTATTTTGTCTGTTCTCTGCCCGTTGGTGCTATTAAATGCAAAGACGCTAGATGGGATATCATTCCATTTCGCCTGGCTGAGAACCTTTGGCACAGCCGCCAATACTGTTTTTATGTTTCTACACTACCCAGACAATCACTTCGTTCATACCCTGGGCGTTATCTCATTTGTTTTGGACATGGGGTATCTGTACCTGTACAAGAAGAAAGAACTAAACTTGAAGCAGGGTTACACCGCTGCCGTTGCGGCTTAAAACTTACCTCATCTTGTCAAAGGCGATATTGAAAATAAAAAGGGTTGGAGAAATCTCCAACCCTTTTCTACTTCTAAGACAATACAACTACCGGCAAGACACGCTAGTCGAACCAGTCAGTGTGTCGTTTGCAGTATCGCTGTCTTCTGCGGCACTAATTGTCGCCGTCCAGTCGATATTTCCTGTTCCTGAACCTGTACAGGAAACTTCAACACCGAAGCGGAAACGTGTGCTACTACCAGGAGTTACCACATCGGTTACAGTATTTTGCGCGATTGTAACAACTACCGGACCAGTGACATCAGCGCTTAGGGAAACATCTGCGTCCTGCGCCATTGTTGTACCACCAGCGATCGTAACAACGCTTCGACTTGCTGTGCGAGTAGTACTGGTCTTTATCGTTTTCGGCGCTTGAAGCTTACTCAAGAACACATCAGCAAGCGGCGTAACGATTGCGGTAGTACCTGCGGAATCTGCAGCACCTTCATTGTCGGTCACAGTCAACACAACATTGTAGGTTCCTGCATCGGCATAGGTATGCATAGGCATCGCATCAGCAGAGCTGTTGCCATCACCAAATTCCCACATGTAGGAAACAATAGAGCCGTCATTATCGACCGAAGCACTAGAATCAAATGCAATCGCTTCACCGAGTTTCACCATGTATGGGCCACCCGCATTGGCAACCGGTGGTAGATTACCTGCACTTATGTTTGCAGTAGTGCTTGCCGACATGCTAGCACCGGCGTCGTCGGTTACCGTCAAGCTGACTGTATAAACGCCATCGCTAGCATAGGTATGCATAGGCATAGCACCGGTTCCGGTATTGCCGTCACCAAAATCCCAGGCATAGTCAGTAATGGTGCCATCGGAATCGCTGGAAGCACTTCCATCCAACATCAACGCAACACCCGCAGTTCCGTAATAAGGACCACCGGCATTAGCAGTTGGCGGTACGTTAGCGACACCGATTGAAACAGTCGTTGTTGCACTACCTGTATCGCCTGCATCATCAGTAACCGTCAAAACAACATTGTAGACACCTTCACCGCCGTAGATGTGCCCGGTGTTCATACCACTTCCCGTGCTACCATCTCCAAAATCCCAATGGTAGTCAATGATAGTTCCGTCGGTATCAGTTGAACCACTTCCGTCGAAATTAATCATGTCGCCAGCAAAACCTTCATACGGACCGCCAGCATTTGCAACAGGTGCCTGGTTTACTGGCATCTCCGCGATAGTCGCTGACGTTGCCGCAGAATCCATCGCACCTGCATCATCCATAACAGTTAACACTACGTTATAAACGCCCGCCATTATGTAAGTATGCGAAGGGTTTGGGCCTGTACCACTGCTGCCGTCACCAAAATCCCAATCATAAGAAACTATGCTTCCATCGGGATCGTTTGAACCACTACTATTGAAAGCGATTGCATCACCCACCATGCCGCTATATGGACCATTCACATTAGCAACAGGCGCCTGATTGCCCAAGCCTATTGTTGCTGTTGTCGATGCCGTTGCTGAATCACCTGCATCGTCGGTTACCGTCAAGGTCACGTTAAACACGCCATCAGAAATATACGTATGTGTTGGCGTAACACCACTTCCCGTACTGCCATCGCCAAAATCCCAACTGTATATTACGATGATTCCATCAGGGTCTTGTGAACCACTGCCGTTAAACGTAAGCGGAATGTTGACGGTGCCTGGGTATGGACCGCCGGCATTTGCAACAGGCATTTGATTGCCCGCCGCCGGATCAAGATCACCCATAATGTAGGACGGTGCAGTTTCCACCAATCCCGTTGCAATACAGGTATCTCGATCATAAGTCGGGTTTGCACTACCGCTAGTCCAACCCGGTTGCGTGCTAGCCATAATCTCAGCGAGATTATTTGAACCGGTCGCATCACCATCTGAATCCAATGTCTCAACATCACGAATACGCGCATCAATAGCGCCCGCCGTTGATAGGCAAAGCGCCTCACCATAGGGATTAAGATTCTGAGTACTGTCTGCATGACAGAGCTGACAATCGCCATTTAAATAGGAACTCGATCCAGGATAGACCTGACTCCATGCTGTTCCGTAAGCACCTCGCGCATGCGCTTCTGGCACTGTGATTGCGGTTGTCAGTGTGGTGACAACAAAAAATGCCCCTAAAGGAATAAAAGGGCGTACCGACAATTTCATTTTCATTTATCTCTCCTTGAGTAGGAACTTAATAGATGAAGTTTTTGCGAACTTCACGGCGCGCATAACAAACGACACAAAAAAATTCATGGGCGCCTACAACGATTGGCGGTGCTTATTGACTGTGCTGTATGTTGCAAAGAACATCCGTGCCCTCTGCAACAAACAGCGTTTAACAAACTTAACAACAAGACACGACATACTAATTCCGGAACCAGTATGCTGCCGATCGCGAGGATTGCACGCCATGTGCCATGAGAATTTTTTCTCATAAACACATGAGCATAAGAGAAGATTGGAAAGCAGTTCACAGAATTGTGATTTTGTTTAACTGCTATTGTGTTGGTTTTCGGTGACTTGCCACAGAAGTTAAAACAGTCATGCCTTTGCTAAATTAATCCCGTCGCTTAAACACAACGTTTCAACAGATAACAAACGCGACATTCAATTTTTCTTCTCTGCGGAACAAACCCAAATCATTGCCGCATCAAAATCTCTAAACACCATAAACTCTTGTCCCTCAGCTTCGCTTAATGTCTGATAGCTTCGGGCCAAACCGTATTGCAAATCAGTTTTCGCCACAAAGGCTCGGCGTGTTTTTTTCTTGATCACACTTTTGCCGGCAATCTGAGACATTTCCTGGAAGTCTAACTTAACATCAACTACCTCGGTTACGTCTTCGATAACATTGAACTCGGGATTAAAATCTGCATCCTGCATCACGACAGAACGTATTCCCTGCACTAAATCAACGCTTAGCTCTTTGCCGTAGTGCAACACCACTAACCGTTTTTCCGGATAGATATCGTATCGAAAATTCAAGTGACTACACCTTCTAAACCAAGCTCGAGACTTCCCTGAAGTTTACGCCTTTGACATCCTGTCAACACCATTCATTCTGCAGTTACGACGCCGACAAAATGCTGCGCCACTTGCCCCACTATGTTCGATCCAACACTCCAGATATCAACTATTATTCTCAAAACCTGGCGGTGATTGTATCTACCTGCTCGCCCAATCTGACAAATATACCAGCGCAGTGCGCAAGCTCAAATTCGGTTATAATCCAGCGACTAGCTCAAACCCCGGAACGAACAGTGAAAATTATTCGCGGCCTACATAATATTCGGGCCGAACACCAGCAGTGTGTAGCGACCATCGGCAATTTTGATGGCCTACACCTTGGGCACCAGGACATCATTGTGCGCCTCAAGCAGGTGGCCGCCGAGCGTGGTGTGCCTGCGACGCTCATCACCTTTGAGCCCTATCCCCAGGAGTTTCTGCGGCCCGATCCGGCGATTTCACGTTTGACGCGTTTTCGCGAGAAAATGACCCTATTGAAAGAATGGGGCGTAGACCAGGTTTTGTGCCTGCGTTTCAACCAGTGGCTGGCCTCATTAGAACCCGAGCAATTTATACAACTGGTATTGGCGGAAAAACTGGCCATTCGCCACCTTATCGTCGGTGATGACTTCCGTTTTGGGCGACAGCGGCGCGGTGATTTTGATATGCTTACCCGTTCGAGTGAGGAATATGGCTATAGCATCGAAAACACCGAAACTGTAGCGATAGACGATGAACGCGTCAGTAGTACCCGGGTGCGCAAAACCCTGGCAGATGGCGACATGCAGACGGTCAAACGACTATTGGGTCGCGACTATGCCATGCTTGGCCGTGTCGCGCATGGTGATAAACGTGGGCGCACTATCGGCTTCCCGACGGCCAACATCCATTTGCACCGTAAATCAGTCCCAGTTAGCGGGGTTTATGCGGTAAATATGGAAGGGCTCGGGAATACCCCTGTAACAGGTGTCGCCAACGTCGGTAATCGCCCGACAGTCGATGGAACGCGTAGCCTGCTAGAGGTTCATTTGTTTGATTTCGACCATGACATCTATGGTCGACACGTAAAAGTAAACTTCATCGACTTCATTCGACCAGAAATGCGCTTCGATGGGCTGGACGCCCTCAAGCAACAAATTGCCAGGGATAGTGAACAAGCTAGAAAAATACACCTAGACCGGTCGACCAATACGCCCACCCAGTAAAGACTGAATGGCGATTGACGCAGCGGAGGTGCGATTATCCGCACCGATTTTCGGATACATTTGCTCAAGATGTTTATTTACCGTTCTCGGGCTCATATCGAGGATTTCGGCTATTTCGCGGTTCGTTTTGCCGTGTGCCACCCACAACAACACTTCCGCTTCACGGTGGGTAATCCGCAACGCACTTTCCAAGACAGCAGGCTTGACCTCGGCGGTTGGTAATTGGACCTTTAGTAAAAACTCATCCTCACGCCCTTGTTTAAAGTATCGCACTGTCAGCAATTCCTGCTTATAGGGTAACGCAAGGTCGTGTCCACTCATTCCATTGGGCAGCCAGGAACGAAATTTTGTCGAAAGTGTATCGCCATTCTGCTCGGTACAAAACTCATCTAGCAGTTGCTGCGCCTCTGGCGTTGCCCACAAAACATGACCGCTACCATCAATGCAGAACACATGTTGACTCGCTGTATCCAGGGCTTGTCGTGCTTCGATCAACATTTTTGCGGCATTACTATGCTGCCGAATACGCGCCAATAATTCTTGAGGTTTAATAGGCTTCACAATATAGTCCGAACCGCCGCTTTCAAATGCCTTAACGATATCCTCTTCTTCGCTCAAACCTGTCATAAAAATTACCGGCACCAAAGGCAGGATCCGACGAATATTTCTCGCGGTTTCATACCCATCCATGACCGGCATCAAGGCATCCAGCAAAATTACGTCCGGGGTCACCTGGTCCAACACATTCAGAGCCTGTTGACCATTTAGCGCGACGAGCACGGCTATGCCGACATCGTCTAACGCCATATTAATCATGCTCAGCGAACCCGGGTCGTCATCGACGACCAGAACGACGAATTTTCCTTTAAATTGTTGTATCACCAAACTCCCCCAGCTCACTCACCGCTTGAACAATACCATCTAGGTCACACACCTCGACAAGCAACTTCAAGTGGGAAAACCAATTTGCATAATAATATCTTTCTTCCAACTGAGCGATACAGTCATTCAGTCCTTTGAGATAACCGATTCGCGCGTACTCGATCATTGCACCAAGATCGCGCATATCCTCAGTTCTGATCTCGATATCATGCGCATCGACTGACTCATCGTCGGAAAGCAGACTGATTTTTAGCGCCTTTTCCAACTGCTCTATCAATTTTTCAAACACCACGGGTTTATTGATATAGGCGTCAAATTTATCTCGCATTTGATTCACTGCGTCCGCTTCATAGGGATCGGCTGACAACATGATTACTGGCTGCGTCACATGTTTATTGCGCAAACTTTGCAGTAGCGTCCAACCGCTCGCGTCGGGCAGATTAATATCGAGAAGATACAGGTCTATGTGTTCTTGTTCTGCCTTTTTTAGCGCAGCTTCTGTGCAATCAGCTTCGACGATACGAAAACGCGCCGGCGCCAGCAGATCCTTGATCACATTGCGATGAGCTTCTTCATCATCCACCAGCAACAGCGTTCGTTCCACATCCAGTTTTCGAATCTTGGTCACCTGGTTGTGCTTTCGATAAACCCCTGTCACACCGGGCAACATCAGCTGAATACTAAATTCACTACCCTTACCCTCCTCACTGCTAACAAGGATCTGACCGCCCATCAGTTCTGCCAATAGACGACTAATCGTCAAGCCCAATCCTGTGCCGCTAACTTTACTGGTAGTTTTCGATTTGACCCGCTCAAATGGTTCAAAAATTCGCGTAAGATCCTCCCTGGGTATTCCCACGCCTGTATCCCTGACAAGGAATGTTGCGACCTGATTGCGATAACTCACAATCAGATCGACACTGCCATGCTCGGTATACTTCAATGCATTGGAAAGTAGATTTAACAAGATCTGACGCAGACGTTTCTCGTCTGCATTAACATAACTTGGTAGACATTCAATGTTATGTACTTTAAACGTTATTCCTTTTGCACGGGCCTGTTGCGAAAACATTTCATCGAGTTGTGAAATCAGCTTGGTTATCGCAACGCGCTCCCGGTGTATTTCTAAACGTCTCGCCTCTATCTTCGAAAAATCGAGCAGGCTTTCGACGACGTCCGACAGGTGTTGTCCGCTGCGTCTAATTATCGTTGCCACGTTACGGGTTTTCGCGTCCAGGTCTTCATTGGTTTCCATGAGTTGCGCATAGCCAAAGATGGTATTCAATGGCGTTCTTAACTCATGACTTACTCCGGAGAGGTAGCGACTTTTTGCCTGATTGGCAGTATCTGCGGCATTCTTGGCATCAAGTAATTTGCGATTGGTTTCTTCATGCGCGTCTACCTCATCTTCGAGCAACTGCGCCTGCGATTCCAGTTCGGTTAGCGCCAGTCGTGCACTGCGTTGCGCAAGCACATACAGCCACACCAACACGCCAGCAACGACCAACAAGAGAAAAAATACACGCCACAGCGTTGACTCGATGAGCAAGAGATCACGCAGGGACGCATCGGCCTGCGCATAATAAACCAGACTCAACAAGGCGGCGATCACCACACCCGTAACACTGAAAATCACAAAGAACTGACTCGTAGTCGAATGCAGTTTCTGATTCAGATGCGGTGGTAGAATTCGCCCGAGAAAACTTGATGTCTGTGCTGCAAAATGTGCCTGCGGACGACAACGATCACCGCAGCGCGCGTCCAGTGAACAGCACAAGGAACAGATCGCGCCGTTATAACTGGGACAGGCGCTCATATCTTCCACATCAAAGGCGTTTTCACACACAACACAGGACACCAGGTTTTCCGCACTACATTCGAGATCAGATACGTTGTTCAGATAAAATCGACTTTGCGTCAACCAGGCAATTAGAGGCACGGTGATAAACGGCAAGCCCAACGCGATGAACGGTGCCATCACCTTAAACGTATCTCCAAGTAGACCAAGACTCGCGCCAAAGCCCGTGGCCGACGCGATGATCATGGAGCCAACGCCGACGGGATTAATGTCATACAGATGACTACGCCTGAACTCAATATGGCGAGGGCTCAATCCCAGCGGTTTGTTAACCACGAGATCCGCCACCACACAGCCTATCCAGGCGACCACTAATATCGAATACGTCACCAGGATTTCTTCAAAGGCCTGATATAAACCCAGCTCCATCAGCAGCAAGGCAATCGCGACATTGAAAAACAGCCACACGACCCGGCCTGGATGATGATGAGTCAATCGGGAAAAAAAATTACCCCAGGCAATCGAACCGGCATAGGCATTAGTCACATTGATCTTTAATTGCGAGATGACCACAAACACCGCCGCTACGTATATCGCTGTTTGCGGATTTTGCGTCAGATACTCAAACACCACCGCATACATATGCGCGGGGTCAGCAGCTTCAGAAAGACTCAGGCCATAGTTCAAGGCAAGTACAGCGAGGAAGGAACCGAGTAGTAATTTTGCAACGCCGACGATCACCCAACCTGGCCCTGCACTAATGACCGCCATCCACCAGCTTAAACGCCTTTCTTTGTTTACCGGCAGAAAACGCAGAAAATCCGCCTGTTCGCCATTTTGCGCAATCAGCGGAAAAATAACTGCGGCACATGCACCAAACAAATACAAACTGAGACCCTCGTTCGCCGCCTGTTTAACCCCTTCAAAATTCATCCATTGCTGAAAAACACCTGATTGATTACTCGCAACGTAAAACAAGGGTAATAATTGCAGCAGTATCCACAACGGTTGCGTCCATGCCTGAAAGGTACTGATACGACTAATGCCGTGTGTCACCAGTGGAATCACAACCAAGGCGCTGATCACATAGGCAATCGACAGCGGAATATCTGTCGCCATGTGTATCGCCATCGACATAATCGCCGCTTCGATGGCAAAGAAGATAAACGTGAATGATGCATAGATCAGTGACGAAATTGTCGAGCCGATGTAGCCGAAGCCGGTGCCACGTGTGAGCAGGTCAATGTCCACGCCATATTTGGCGGCATAATACGAAATCGGTAGTCCGCACAAGAAGATAATCAGCCCGACCACCATGATTGCCCAGAACGCGTTGATAAAGCCATAGTTCAAGGTGATGGTACCGCCGATCGCCTCCAAAGCCAGAAATGACACGATTCCCAGGGCTGTATTCGCTACACGGGCGTTACTCCAGCGGCGAGCTCGCTTGGCGGTATAGCGTAGCGAATAGTCCTCCAGTGTTTGATTAGCAATCCACTGGCTGTATTCTCGCCGGAAATTGGGAGTACGAGGTTTTGGAGACATAACTTCAGAAACTGGTTTAACTACGGCACCACCAGCTATACCGCAGATTGTTCAATAAGGATATGCGTAATTTGACGTATGCCTACTGGGTATTGTTCGCATTCTCCACGATTTCCCTTCATCGGATACTGAGTACCAACAGAAACATGTCGCTTCTGCTGAGTCCTCTCAATGTTTGACAGAAAAGGAAGATCGAATGATAGCAAGCAAAAAAACCATCACCAAAAAGCTTCTGCTGGCTAGTGCGCTCGCGTCGCTAAGCGGTACGACACTGGCTGGCGCCAAGATTAGCGTCGATGAAGACACCTGGATCTCGCTGGGCGCAGGGTTGCGTTTTGGCGTGTCCAGTACGCTGGACGGTTCACCGAATGGCAACAGCCCCAGTACTGGAATCGATATGCAAAGCACGCGTTTGTATATTTCCGGTCAGGCCAACAAGTCGCTGAAATTCTCCTTCGGCACAGAAAAGATGTGGGGCGAATACGGCGTTCTGGACGCGGTTATCCAATATGAACCAAGCAAGGCATTCAATGTCTGGGCGGGACGCATGCTGACGCCAGCCGACCGTATCGAAATGAACGGCCCGTTTTACGCCTTGAGTTGGAACCAATATACCGTCCCCTTGTTTCCTTCAGACAATGACATCGCCAACGGCAGCAATGGTGTCGCCGGCACCTATGGCCGCGATGATGGGGTCACCGTGTGGGGAACACTGGCGAAATTTCAATACGCCATCGGCGTCTTCGATGGTCTGAGTGGCCCGACCAATGGTAAAGACATGCCGCTGATCGCAACACGTCTTGCTTACAACTTCCTCGATATGGAGGGCAATCCTGCCTATTACACCAGCAGCACCTATTTCGGTAAGGGCAGCGACATTCTCACACTGGGGTTTTCTGCGCAATACCAGGCTGATGGCTATGGCGACGCTACCAACGACGGCTCATTTACGGGGGTCGCCGTAGATGCTTTGCTCGAAAAAACACTGTCTGGTGGTTCGGCGCTAACGTTTGAAGGTGAATACAAGAAATTCATGGTTGATACCACCGCAGCCACACCAACGTTTGGCATGTTTGACGGTGATTCCTATTTTGCAACTGTCGGGTTTCTACTCGGTGGAAAAATGGGTCCGGGTCAGATCCAACCCTATCTGCGCTACACAGGCAACTCACCCAGTACTGGAGCCGCCAGCTCTCTGGCTGAGCTCGGTATGAACTATGTGATTTCCGGGCAGAACATGAAACTCAACCTCAATTTCACTAGTGGCGACGCGAACGCGAGCGGTGCTGCTGGAACCGACAGCAAGACCATGTCATTCGGCATGCAAATGCAACTCTAAGCGTTCACATTCCTTCAGGAGAAAGATGATGAAAAAATTTAGCTACAAGAAACTCATGCTCACCGCAGCTGTCGCCGCAACTATTGCCAGCAACAGCGTCGCCTGGGCAAAAGACACTATCAAGGTTGGTGTACTGCATTCCTTGTCAGGCACCATGGCTATTTCCGAAACCACATTGAAAGACACCATGTTAATGCTCATCGATGAGCAGAACAAAAAAGGTGGTCTACTCGGCAAGAAACTCGAGGCCGTAGTCGTCGACCCCGCATCGAACTGGCCACTATTTGCGGAAAAGGCTCGCGAACTGATCAGCAAGAAAAAAACCGATGTTGTATTTGGTTGCTGGACTTCCGTATCTCGCAAGTCGGTTTTACCGGTATTCGAAGAGTTGAATAGTTTGCTGTTCTATCCGGTTCAATATGAGGGCGAAGAGTCTTCAGAAAATATTTTCTATACCGGCGCATCACCTAACCAACAGGCAATTCCTGCAGTTGATTATTTAATGAATGATTTGAAAGTCAAACGCTGGGTACTGGCGGGTACTGACTATGTCTATCCGCGCACTACCAACAAAATTTTAGAGGCCTACTTGATTTCTAAAGGCGTGGACAAAAAAGACATCATGATCAACTATACGCCGTTCGGTCATTCTGACTGGCAGTCTATCGTTTCCGATATCAAGAAGTTTGGTAGCGCGGGCAAAAAAACAGCGGTGGTTTCAACTATCAACGGTGATGCCAACGTACCTTTCTACAAAGAGTTAGGCAATCAGGGTGTATCTGCCGAAGACATTCCAGTCGTCGCCTTCTCTGTCGGTGAAGAGGAACTCTCCGGCCTCGACACCAAGCCACTGGTGGGTCACCTGGCTGCATGGAATTACTTCATGAGTGTCGAATCTGACGTCAACGAAGAGTTTATTGGCAGCTGGCACAAATACATCAAGAACAAGAAGCGCGTTACCAACGATCCCATGGAAGCGCACTATATCGGCTTCAATATGTGGGTAAAGGCAGTCGAAAAGGCGGGCACAACCGATCCAAAAGCCGTTAAGGATGCGATCATCGGTATTACCGTTCCCAATCTGACTGGTGGTTACTCAGCTATGATGCCGAATCATCACATCACCAAGCCAGTACTCATCGGTGAAATTCAAAAGAATGGTCAGTTCGAAACGGTCTGGAAAACTTCAGGTTTAGTAGCCGGAGACGCCTGGTCAGATTTTCTTCCTGGCTCTAAAGACATCATCGCTGATTGGCGTGCACCTCTGTCCTGCGGAAACTACAACGTAAAAACCAATAAGTGTAGTGGTCAAAATTTCTAATTTGGTAATCACGGTGCAAGGTAAAACAAACTCCTCTTTCACTCACCGCGCACCTGGGAAGTATCACGATAGTGATACTTCCCTCTTTAACTTCTAACAAAATGGAATGACATGGTAATGCTTCGGATACTCCGTCAACGAATACCAGGAATACTCAATGCGAGTTCATTGTTTGCCATTCTGCTCAGCTGCTTTCTCGTTAACGCACATGCGCAAGAATTGACGCTGCAGCAAGCCTGGGAAATGCTTACCGAAGACAGTTATTCGGATAAGGCCGATGCAATAGATGCGATTGTCACGCACAATCCACCCCAGGCCGCTATGGTTATGCGAACAATGCTGCAAGGCGAACTGTATTTCTCAAAGGAAACCCTGAAGCTCTATCGCATCAAGGAACTAGAAGACGGATATCAGTTTTCCGCATTGCTCGACGAAGAAGTCATCACTCAGGAACGCAAACGCGGATTTAAAAAAGCGAAAATCAACAACACCCTTCGAGGCATTTTAAAACAGGCTTTAGCTGGACTGGAGCTCAACCACGCTGATGCTGGCGTAAGACTCAACGCCGTAACTGAATTATTGAAAGAGCCCGAGACAGAGAGCGCGGACATCTTGCGCCCCCGTGTCGACAAAGAGCAGAACGAAGAGATACGCACCGCAATGCAAACCTTGATTGCCATTGTTGACTTGCAAAACGAGGATTCAACACAACACCTAAACGCGATCGAGACCTTGGGCGAAAGTCTCAATCCTGCCGCACTAAACGCATTAAAAATCTATACCTCGCCAGACAAACAACTGCAAAATGCAGCAAAGCGCGCCGCGCAATCTATTCGGGATCGCAAGGAAATCTATGGCATTTTTGAAACCATATTCTTCGGCCTCAGTTTAGGCTCGGTGTTGGCGCTCGCCGCGATCGGACTGGCTATTACCTTTGGTGTCATGGGCGTTATCAATATGGCCCACGGCGAATTAATTATGATCGGTGCCTATACCACTTTTGTGGTGCAACAACTCATGCCGAATAATATTGGGCTATCAATCGTTGTGGCTATCCCTGCGGCGTTTATTGTATCCGGCCTGGTTGGCATTGCCATTGAGCGTGGCATCATACGCCATCTATATGGACGACCGTTGGAAACGTTATTAGCAACGTTCGGGATAAGTCTTGTTCTGCAACAAGCGGTGCGCAGTATTTTTTCACCACTAAATCGCACCGTAGAAACACCGCAGTGGATGTCCGGTGCGTGGCAGATTAACGAAGTGCTCGCACTCACCTGGAATCGCTTTTACATCATCTTGTTCTGCCTCGCCGTCTTTATGGCCTTGATCGCCATCATGAAGAAAACGCCATTGGGACTACAGGTCAGAGCAGTTTCACAAAATCGTACCATGGCGCGCGCGATGGGTGTTCGTTCAGACTGGGTCGATGCGCTCACCTTTGGTTTAGGTGCAGGCATAGCAGGCATTGCTGGCGTTGGCCTAAGTCTGCTAACCAATGTCGGACCAAATCTTGGGCAGGCATACATCATCGACTCGTTTATGGTCGTGGTATTTGGCGGCGTCGGCAATCTCTGGGGAACACTGGTAGCAGGTCTGAGTCTCGGCGTTGCCAACAAGATTATGGAACCCTGGGCCGGCGCCGTGTTGGCCAAAATCCTTGTTCTGGTCTTCATCATTCTATTCATTCAGAAGCGTCCCAAAGGACTGTTTCCCCAACGTGGTCGTGCGGCGGAGGATTGATCCATGTTTACAGCACGCTTTATTCAAGACGACAAAGCTGGTCAATGGTTTCTCGGACTGTTGTTGCTGGTGTGTGTTCTGGTACCGATATTCAATTTATTGGTACCACAAGACAGTATTTTTCATTTTTCGACCTATAGTGTGACGCTATTAGGCAAGTATTTAACTTACGCCTTGCTCGCTGTCGCTGCCGACCTGGTGTGGGGATATCTTGGCATACTCAGTCTTGGCCATGCAGCCTTCTTCGCACTCGGTGGCTATGTCATGGGCATGTATTTGATGCGCCAGATCGGTGATCGCGGCGTCTACGGCAATCCGGTATTACCCGACTTTATGGTGTTTCTGAACTGGCAAGAGCTACCCTGGTTCTGGCATGGCTTCGATATGTTCTGGTTTGCTGCATTGATGATTATCGTCGTACCCGGTGTGTTGGCCTTTGTATTCGGTTACCTCGCTTTTCGATCACGCGTTTCCGGTGTGTATCTATCGATCATTACCCAGGCACTGACTTACGCACTCATGCTCGCCTTTTTCCGCAATGAGATGGGTTTTGGCGGCAATAACGGACTTACCGATTTTAAAGACATACTCGGTTTTGATTTACGCTCAGATGGCACACGCGTCTTTCTGTTTATTGCTTCGGCATTCGCAC
This sequence comes from Gammaproteobacteria bacterium, assembly GCA_029881255.1. Lineage (NCBI taxonomy): Bacteria > Pseudomonadati > Pseudomonadota > Gammaproteobacteria > Gammaproteobacteria bacterium. Next base: position 242,544 of record JAOUMY010000001.1, read on the forward strand.
TGGCTGGCGGTTATGTCGCCTCGCGCTATATCGTCAATTCGCGACTCGGACTTGCCTGTGTCGCAATCAGAGACGCTGAGAGCCGTACGCGATTCATCGGTTATCGGGTCGAAAACATCAAGCTTTGGATTTTCACTTTTTCTGCTGTACTCGCAGGCATCGCCGGCGCACTTTATGTTCCACAGGTGGGCATTATTAACCCAAGCGAATTCTCTCCGCTCAATTCCATTGAGCTTATTATTTGGGTCGCAATCGGTGGTCGGGCAACACTGTTTGGCGCGGTCATAGGGGCATTGTTGGTCAATTACTCCAAAACCTATTTCACCGCCGCATTACCCGAAGTCTGGCTATTTGCACTCGGCGCCTTATTCGTACTTGTCACTATGTATCTGCCTAAGGGCATGGCGGGATTGCGATGGAATCGGAGGGTTGGCGCATGAGTTTCACTGACACCATCAAGGAAGTTCGAAATCGCGACAAGGTCTTTAGTTTTCTGGTCCCACCAGAGCCACCGAAGCTAGATCTTTCACATAACATCGCACTATATATCGAAGGCGTGAACAAGAGCTTCGATGGATTCAAAGCGATCAATGATTTGAATCTTTACATCGACGCAGGCGAATTGCGCTGTATTATCGGTCCGAATGGCGCCGGCAAATCGACAATGATGGATATTATTACGGGGCGTACCAAACCAGACAGCGGACAAGTATGGTTTGGCCAACGCCTCAATCTACTCGAACTGGATGAACCGCGTATCGCCGAAGCCGGTATCGGTAGAAAATTTCAGAAACCAACTGTGTTCGAGTCACTAACGGTGTGTCAGAATCTGGAACTCGCGATGGCGCAGAACAAACGTGTCATCCCTTTGCTGTTCGCCAGACTAAGTGGCGAACAACGGGATCACATCGACGAAGTGTTACACACGATTAATCTCGTCGACATGCAAAAAGAACTGGCGGCGAAACTATCACACGGACAGAAGCAGTGGTTGGAGATCGGCATGCTACTCATGCAGAGACCCGCTTTGTTGCTGGTTGATGAACCTGTTGCCGGTATGACCCATCAGGAAATGGAACGTACGGCAGCACTGCTAACCTCGCTCGCCGGTGAGCGCTCCGTGATAGTGGTTGAACACGACATGGAATTTGTACGCTCGATCGCACGCAAGGTAACGGTTCTGCATCAGGGAAGCGTTTTATCCGAGGGCACCATGGATCAGGTGCAAAACGATCCACGCGTGAAAGAAGTTTATCTGGGGGAAGACTGATGCTGACACTTTCTGGGGTGAACCAGTTCTACGGCCAGAGCCATACACTCTGGGATATCGAAATGGAAATAACACCGGGACAATGCACCTGTCTGATGGGACGCAATGGCGTTGGTAAAACCACGCTGCTGAATTGCATTATGGGGGCATTGTCACTGGAAAGCGGTGAAATCGTCTACCAGGATAAGCCGCTACACAGCATGAGCATGGAGCAACGCGCACGCAATGGCATTGGCTACGTTCCGCAGGGTCGTCAGATTTTTCCGTTACTCACGGTCGAAGAAAATCTCAGAATTGGTCTGTCATCGCGTCGCGACAATATCCGAAAAATCCCTGAATTCATTTTCGACCTGTTTCCAGTTTTAAAGGAAATGCTGCAACGCCGTGGCGGTGACCTCTCCGGCGGCCAACAACAGCAATTAGCGATAGGTCGTGCGCTGGTACTCGATCCAAAACTACTGATACTGGATGAGCCAACTGAAGGAATACAACCGAATGTAGTAGCAGAAATTGGCGACGTTATTCGCAAACTCAACAAAGAGATCGGGCTTACGGTTTTACTTGTTGAACAGAAGCTACCTTTTGTGCGCAAGGTAGCGGACCGATATTACATTCTTGATCGTGGCAGACGTGTCGCCAATGGCAATATCGACGAATTGAGCGAGTCTCTGGTAAAGGAATATCTCACAGTATGAGTGTGGCGGTATTAGACAAAACTGCGACAGGCTGGAAGGCGGAACTGGAACTCACTCTGTCGCTTCGGCGGGGGACCACCGTCATGAGGCGCAATCGCAGCCTCGGTCCCTTGCGCGTGCAACGCCCGTTTTATCCCGAAGCGAATCTACCGCACATTTATTTATTACACCCGCCTGGAGGCGTCGTCGCCAGCGATCAACTGAACATCGACGTTGTACTCGAAGCAGGCGCCCAAACATTGATCACAACTCCCGGCTCGACGAAGTTCTATCGCAGTGCTGGTCACACCGCAAAAGTCAGACAGCATTTTTTTGTCGACAAAGACGCGTGCCTGGAGTGGTTTCCCCAGGAAAATATTTTTTTCCCCGGCGCTTGTGCGGATTGCCGCACTCGTGTCGACCTCGAACACGGCGCGAAATTTGTCGGTTGGGAAATCAATTGCCTTGGGCGACCAAGCAACCGTGAACTATTCGATACCGGCGTACTTTCCGCTCGATTCGAAATTTTCCGCCAACAGCGTCCATTGTTGCGTGACAACTTACGCGTGGTGAACGCGTTTGACTTGAACTCACCCACTGGTTTACGCGGCTTCCCGATGATGGGAAGTTTTTTCGCCAGTGGCTGCAATCAACAACTAAAAGAATCCGTACAACAACAATTGCATCAACAGTTCGACGAATTGTGTTGTGGCGTCACACTACTCGATGACTTACTCATCGTTCGCATACTTGGACATCAGACCGAGAAGATCCAGCAAATAATGATACCCATCTGGCAAATGCTCAGACCCGAATTACTACAACGTCCAGCAGTACTTCCACGTATCTGGGCGACATGAGATGAGGAAAACCTATGGAATTGACTCCACGCGAAAAAGATAAATTGCTGATCTTCACCGCTGCGCTACTCGCAGAAAGAAGACTGGCGCGCGGACTTAAACTCAACTATCCCGAAGCCGTCGCGATGATTACCGCGGCAATCATGGAAGGCGCTCGCGACGGAAAGACCGTTGCTGACTTGATGAACGAAGGTCGTGAAGTATTAAACGCCGATCAGGTGATGGTTGGGGTGGCTGATATGGTACACGAGGTTCAAGTGGAAGCTACTTTTCCCGACGGCACCAAACTGGTCACGGTTCACAATCCCATCGTCTAGGAAAGAGGCAGGAGAATTTTATGAAACCCGGAGAAATCATTACTGCCGATGGCGATATCGACATCAATGTCGGCCTGACAACGGTGCAGATCGATGTCGCCAATACCGGCGACCGTCCCGTACAGGTCGGTTCGCATTACCACTTTTACGAAACCAATCCAGCACTGCAGTTCGATCGTGAGGCCACCCGCGGATGTCGTCTGAATATCGCCGCCGGTACGGCGGTGCGTTTCGAACCCGGCCAGCGTCGACGCGTGGAACTGGTGAGTTATAGCGGCAGGCGACAGGTCTACGGTTTTCGTGGCGACATCATGGGACAACTGGAGGATTAATCATGGCGAAAATGTCCAGACGCGCCTATGCGGAAATGTTTGGCCCGACCACCGGCGACAAGATGCGTCTCGCCGATACTGAACTGTGGATTGAAGTTGAAAAAGATTTCACGACCTATGGCGACGAAGTCAAATTTGGCGGTGGCAAAGTCATCCGCGATGGCATGGGACAGTCGCAGGCCTGCGCCAGTGAAGTCGTTGATCTGGTCATCACCAACGCGCTGATCATCGATCACTGGGGCATCATCAAGGCCGATGTCGGCATCAAGAACGGGCGCATCGCGGCGATAGGCAAGGCGGGCAACCCGGACATACAGAACAATGTCGACATCGTCATCGGTCCGGGCACCGATGTGGTCGCCGGTGAGGGCAAGATACTCACCGCCGGTGGCATCGATTCGCACATCCATTTTATCTGTCCGCAGCAAATCGAAGAGGCACTCGCGTCCGGCGTGACCACCATGCTCGGTGGCGGCACCGGTCCGTCGACAGGAACCAATGCCACCACCTGCACGCCGGGTCCGTGGAATATTCACCGCATGCTGCAAGCAGCCGATGCCTTCCCCATGAATCTGGGTTTTCTTGGCAAGGGTAACGCCAGCGTCGCCGCACCACTGGAAGAACAAATCGAGGCCGGTGCAATGGGACTCAAACTGCACGAAGACTGGGGCACCACACCGGCCGCGATTGATACCTGTTTAAGCGTTGCCGATCGCTTCGATGTGCAAGTCGCGATACATACCGACACACTCAACGAATCGGGATTTGTGCAGGACACGATTGCCGCGTTCAAGGATCGCACCATACATACTTATCACACCGAGGGAGCCGGTGGCGGACATGCGCCGGACATCATTACCGTGTGTGGCCTGCCCAACGTCCTGCCCTCGTCGACCAATCCGACGCGTCCTTACACGATTAACACCGTCGACGAACACCTCGACATGTTGATGGTGTGTCACCATCTCGATCCGTCGATTGCCGAAGACGTCGCCTTTGCCGAATCGCGCATTCGTCGTGAGACGATTGCCGCCGAAGATATCTTTCACGACCTCGGCGCCTTCTCCATGATCTCTTCCGATTCACAGGCCATGGGTCGTGTTGGCGAAGTCATCATGCGTACCTGGCAGACCGCGCACAAGATGAAAATACAGCGTGGCGCGCTCAGCGGCGACACAGCATTCAATGACAATCATCGCGTCAAACGCTATGTCGCCAAGTACACCATCAACCCGGCAATCGCCCACGGCATTGCACACGAAGTCGGTTCGGTGGAGAAGGGCAAGCTGGCCGATCTGGTGTTGTGGAATCCCGCGTTTTTCGGCGTAAAGCCATCACTCATCATCAAGGGCGGCATGATTGCCTATGCCGCAATGGGTGATCCCAATGCCTCGATACCCACACCGCAACCGGTGCACTATCGCTCCATGTTCGGCAGTTATGGCAAGGCGCGCAACGCCACCAGCATGACGTTTATTTCCGAGGCTGCAAGCAAGGCTGGCATTGCGCAACAACTGGGTTTACAGAATCTGATCGGCGTTACTCGCGGCAATCGCAAGGTGAAAAAGGCCGACATGATACACAACGACTACCAACCCCATGTGGAAGTCGATTCGCAAACCTATGAGGTGCGCGCCGACGGCCAGCTGCTGAGCTGCGATCCGGTCGACGAGTTGCCCATGGCCCAACGTTACTTTTTATTCTGACAATGATAGAACTGACACAAATACTCACCGACAAAGACAGTGACTACGAAACTACGCTGAGTCTGCCCATCGACCAACGGGGCAAGAGTCGGCTCAAGGTAAAACTGGACGACGGACGTGACGCAGGACTATTTCTCGAGCGCGGCAATTTACTGCGCGACGGTGATCGCCTGAGCAATGAACAGGGTGTGGTAGTAAAAGTTGTCGCCGCCGCAGAATGTGTGTCCACCGTGCACAGCGATGATTTAACGCTGCTCGCGCGTGCCACCTATCATCTAGGTAATCGCCACGTTCCGGTACAGATTGAAAGCGGCTGGATACGCTATCTGCACGATCATGTTCTCGATGCCATGCTCGAGCAAATGGGATTGTGTGTAGAAGTCTCGCATGCCGCCTTTGAGCCAGAGGCCGGTGCCTATCAGCAAATGACGGGCGGCGCACATCATCACGGACATGGTCATGCGCAACACTAGTCCCCAACTGTCGCAGCTGCGCCTGTTTCAGATGATCAGCCCGTCGCTGCCGATTGGCGCTTTCACCTACTCGCAAGGGCTGGAGTGGGCAGTCGAAAACGGCTGGGTGCGCAATGAAAAGGATACGCAGGCATGGTTACTATCGACGCTGGACAACAGTCTGGCGCGACTCGAATTGCCAGTGATGCAACGAATGCATCAGGCGCTGCAAGAAAATTCGACACAGGACTTCTTCTACTGGAGCGAGTTCGTGTGGAGTTATCGGGAAACCAGTGAACTGCGGGCCGAGGAAACCCAGCGCGCCTTAGCCTTTTTCGAAATACTGAGAAAACTACCGCGCTGGACCGGTGAGCAGGCGTTGCAAACACATCGCGACGCATTACTGCTGACGCAAATCGCCGACTATACTCTCGCCGGATATCACTGGCAGATCGATGTAAAAGAACTGATGGCGGGATTGGCGTGGAGCTGGCTGGAAAACGCGGTCAATAGTGCAATCAAACTGGTGCCACTGGGACAAAGCGCCGGACAGTCCTTGCTGTTTGAACTGTCGGAACAGATTCCGGCATTGATCGATTCTGCTTGTGCATTAAATAACGAACAACTAGGCCCTAGTACGCCGGCGCTGGCGATCGCCAGCAGCCGACATGAAACGCAATATTGCCGACTATTTAGATCCTGATGGAGTGAACATGAATAATAAATCCCCTTTACGTGTTGGTGTGGGTGGACCGGTAGGTTCGGGTAAAACAGCCTTGCTAGAGCAACTGTGCAAGACCATGCGCGATGACTACAACATCGCTGTTGTAACCAACGATATCTATACCCGTGAAGACCAGCGTATTTTAACCGAGGCCCAGGCCTTAGCCCCGGAACGCATTGTCGGCGTGGAAACAGGTGGCTGTCCACACACGGCCATCCGCGAAGATGCCTCGATGAATCTTGCGGCGGTCGCCGAATTGTCAGCGCGTTTCGAAGACCTGGACGTCATTTTTATCGAAAGCGGCGGTGACAACCTCAGCGCCACCTTCAGTCCGGAACTGGCAGATCTGACGATATATGTCATCGATGTGGCGTCCGGTGAAAAGATCCCGCGCAAAGGCGGCCCCGGCATCACCCGCTCTGATTTACTCGTCATCAATAAGATCGACCTGGCTGAACTCGTGGGTGCATCACTTACCGTGATGAATAGTGACACCCAACGGATGCGCGGCGAAAAACCCTATGTCTTTACCAATCTCAAGACCCGTGAAGGTCTCACTGACATCATCGGTTTTCTGAAAGACAAGGGGATGTTGGCCAGGGCATAGATATCTATTGCGGCACAGGGTTTGTGCCAACACTATTCTTTGCGCGCCGAAAGTCTTTCCCCTAGGTAATTGCGTCGTTTTGGGCGACATCCCGCCCGTGATTTTGCTATGCTTCCCTGTTCCGAAGAATTGCCGGGGAAGAAGCCGTTTCAACCGCCGGATACACCAGCTAAATCACAGACGACCAGGAAACCATGTCCGAAAAGAGTTATAAAGACACCCTCAACCTTCCCCAGACCAAATTCCCGATGAAGGGCAATCTTGCGCAGAAGGAACCCGAGATTCTCAAGCGCTGGGGCGCCATGAATCTCTATCAGAAACTGCGTGAAACCGGCGCCGGCCGCGATAAATTCATCTTGCACGACGGCCCGCCCTACGCCAATGGCGATATCCACCTCGGACACGCGGTCAACAAGATACTCAAGGACATTATCGTCAAATCCAAAACCTTGAGCGGTTTTGACGCCCCATACGTACCCGGCTGGGACTGCCACGGGCTGCCGATCGAACTTCAAGTGGAAAAAACCGTGGGTAAGGCAGGGGCCAAGGTCGATGCCAAAACCTTCCGCAAGGAATGTCGCAAATATGCAGGCAAGCAGGTCGACAGACAGCGCAAAGGCTTTATTCGCCTCGGCGTACTCGGCGATTGGGAAAATCCCTATCTGACCATGAATTATCAATTCGAGGCCAATATCGTACGCGGCCTGGGCAAGATCATCGAAAACGGCCATCTGCTCAAGGGCTTTAAGCCGGTGCATTGGTGTGTGGATTGCGGCTCGGCGCTGGCCGAAGCCGAGGTTGAATACGAAGACAAAAAATCACCTGCGATAGACGTACGTTTCGAGGTACTCGACGATGCGGCATTGATGTCACGTTGTCATCATGTCGAGAACGAAGGCAAGGGCCCGATCTCGCTGGTGATCTGGACGACTACCCCGTGGACACTTCCCGCAAACGAAGCCGTATGTCTAAACCCCGGACTGGATTATGCCGTGGTTGAATGTGATGGCGATCATGGCACCGAACGTTTAGTTATTGCCGAAGCCTTGTTGAAAGACGCCATGGGTCGCTGGAACTTTAACGAACACCGCGTCGTCGCTTATGCCAAGGGCGAGGCATTGGAAGGCCTGAAGTTACAACATCCGTTTTATAACAAAGAAGTACCGGTAATACTCGGCGACCACGTGACCACTGATGCAGGTACCGGTGCCGTGCATACCGCACCCGCCCATGGCCAAGACGACTACGTCGTCGGTTCACGCTACAAATTGCCAGTGGAAAACCCGGTCGGTGCCGACGGAAAATTCCTGCCCGGTACTGAATTCTTTGCCGGCGAACATGTGTTCAAGGCCAATGACCAGGTGTTAGAAGTCTTACGCAGCAAGGGCAGACTGGTTCACGCCGAATCCTTATTGCACAGCTACCCACACTGCTGGCGTCACAAAACGCCAATCATTTTCCGCGCCACGCCGCAGTGGTTTATCAGTATGGAACAGAACAAACTGCGCGCCCATGCCAATAAGGCGATCCAGGAAGTGCAGTGGATACCGGATTGGGGCAAGGCGCGTATCGAAGGTATGGTCGCGAAACGCCCGGACTGGTGTATCTCGCGTCAACGTACCTGGGGTGTACCGATTGCGGTATTCATCGACAAAGACACCCAGGAATTGCATCCACACACGCCAGAATTAATTGAACAAGTGGCTCAACGCATGGACAAGGGCGGTATCGACGCCTGGTTTGATCTCGATACAGCGGAATTGCTCGGCGACGAAGCTGCCCAGTATCAAAAAGTTACCGATACCCTCGATGTGTGGTTTGACTCCGGCGTGACACATTTTTGCGTGCTCAATCCGCGTGACGATTTGCAATTCCCGGCGGATTTATATCTGGAAGGTTCGGACCAGCATCGTGGATGGTTTCAATCGTCGTTGTTGGCATCAATCGCGATCAATAACACTCAACCTTATCGCCAGGTGTTGACCCACGGTTTTACTGTTGACGAGAAGGGACACAAGATGTCCAAGTCTCGCGGAAATGGTGTAGAGCCGGACGAGATCACTAAAACCGTCGGTGCCGATATTTTGCGGTTGTGGATTGCCGCGACTGACTATCGCGGCGAGATGACTTTCTCACAGGAGATATTAAAGCGCACCGCCGATGCCTATCGTCGCATTCGTAATACCGCGCGCTTTTTGCTGGCCAATATGAGTGAATTTGACCCGGCTCAACACAGTGTTGCTGTAACCGACATGTTGGCCTTAGACCGTTGGGCGATTCAAAGAACACAAGAAGTTCAAAATGAAATAAAAGCCGCCTACGACAGCTATGAATTTCATCTGATCTACCAAAAAATTCATAATTTCTGTTCGGTAGATATGGGCAGTTTTTATTTGGACGTTATTAAAGACCGCCAATACACAACCCAAACCGATTCTATTGCTCGACGTTCCGCACAGACGGCGATGTACCACATCATGGAAGCGTTCACCCGTTGGGTTGCGCCGATTTTGAGTTTTACTGCTGATGAATTGTGGCAGTACATACCTGGCCAACGCAGCGATGCGGTATTTCTGGAAACCTGGTATGACTTACCGAAAGTCGAGACCGATGGCGTGTTTACTCTGGATTACTGGCAGGAAGTTCTCGAAGTTCGAGTAGCCGTGAGCAAGCAGCTTGAACAATTACGCGTGGCTGGCAAAATCGGATCTTCTCTTGATGCCGAGGTGGACTTGTATTGCGGACAGGAATTATTTCAACGCTTGAGCAAACTGGAAAACGAACTACGTTTTGTGTTGATTACCTCAGGCGCGCGTATACATCGCGAAACCGAAAAATCCTCGAGCGACACACATATCACATTAGAAAATGGCGACGAGATGTGGGTACGTACACAAGCCTCAGAGCATGCCAAATGTGTACGTTGCTGGCACCATCTGGAAAGCGTTGGACAAAACAGCGAGCATCCGGAATTGTGTGGACGTTGCGTAGACAACGTTGCTGGTAGTGGTGAAAAGAGGCAATACGCCTGATGCTGAAGTGGACTTGGATATCGCTGGTCGTGGTGATCCTCGACCAGCTCAGCAAGCTTGCGGCCAGCGCCAACCTGCAAATGTTTCGACCGGTTGAGGTGATCCCGTTTTTCAATCTCACGCTGGCGCACAATCCTGGCGCGGCGTTTAGTTTTCTTGCAGACGCGGGTGGCTGGCAACGCTGGTTTTTTACTGTACTCGCAGTTGCCATCAGCATTTTATTAATTTTCTGGATACGTTCACTCAAATCTCACGAAGGCAAAATGGCAATAGGCCTTAGCCTGGTACTTGGTGGTGCGATCGGCAATCTGATTGATCGCCTCGCCTATGGCTACGTCGTCGACTTTCTCGACTTCTATGTTGGTGATTATCACTGGCCGGCATTCAATATTGCCGATTCGGCAATCACTATCGGTGCGGGATTTCTCATCGTCATGAGCTTCATCAGTGAACGTAACCGCAAGCCGAGTAGCGAACTGTAACAATGACCACAAGAGTTCATGTCGTTGCCGCAGTTATTACTGATGAACGCGGCAACATCTTCATCGCCAAACGTCCAGCAGACAAGCACCAGGGCGGTTTATGGGAATTCCCGGGCGGCAAGCGTGAAGCGGACGAGACACCACTCGACGCATTAAAACGCGAATTGCACGAAGAGATCGGCATTGATGTTATCGACGCACGCCCATTGATTCAGATTAACCACGACTACCCCGACAAGTCTGTTTTACTCGATACCTGGAAAGTGACAGAATTTTCCGGCGAGGCCCACGGCAAGGAAGGTCAGGAAACTAGCTGGGTGCGTCCCGATGCACTCGACAACTACCCCTTTCCTGCTGCCAACCAGCCTATTATCACGGCGGCACAATTACCCGATAGCTATGCAGTTACGCCTGAACCCCGCGATGAAGACAGTTTTTACCGTCAACTGGAAGGACAGTTGCGCGACGGTATTCGCCTCATCCAGTTGCGTATCAAGGAACGATCAGAACAACATATCAGACGTATCATCGATAATGTCCAAACGCTCGCAGATGCCTATCGCGCGCGTGTCATGCTCAATACCTATTTACCTGTTAACGAGGTATTTGGTAGCGCCGGGCGTCATTTGAATACACAGCAACTTTTATCACTTGAGCAAAGACCGATTTCTGAAAAATTTTTGCTTTCCGCTTCCTGTCACTCATCCGCAGAATTACAACATGCGCTGACAATAGGTGTCGACTTTATCGTGATTTCACCGGTGCTACGTACCAGCAGTCATCCCGAAGCAACACCGCTGGGATGGGAAAAGCTTAAAAGTCTGTGTGAGGAATCCACAGTGCCAGCATATGCGCTTGGCGGTATGGAAAAGGCGTTTTTAAACCAGGCGTTTTCTCACGGCGCACAAGGCATCGCTGGAATATCTACTTTTTTTACAAGTAAAAATATAACGCGGAATGCGAATCCCTCCGCATCCCGCGCTGATTGAGCCCGTCCCTGGGCGATTCCGTTTGGAGCTTCCTTGTTAAACTGCATCCTGCAGCTTTTTCTTGTTAGTAACGAATATCAGAAGTCGGACACCGGGAGGTGGGGGTTGAGAGAGGAGTGTCCGACTCCTAATAATTCGTTTAAAACCTGGCCCCCGCAACTTCTCCAGTGGCCCACTCAGGTTTGCGAGGAATAAATCTGCGGAAAAATCGAATCAGTGCTAGCACAAAACCGTTGGCTCCGCCCGGTCCGTATGGCACATAGGCGTGCATACGACTGATTTTTCCATCCTGCAACTCCACTACAAACACCTGAGAAAAATTCATTTTCTGCCCTGTCTTCATAACGTGTGAAGTGTTGATCTCGACAGCACCTTTGTTTGCATCTTGTGAAACAAAGACCTGCTCGACTGTGAAACCAAACTTCTTGATTCCGCCAAAGGCCCACTTCAAACCACAACTAATCTCGTACTTTCCTTTCATTTTTGGCATGGGATAATGAGGATCGTACAACTCAGCTTCCTCGCCAAAGTATCCCATCAGGCTCTCCAGGTCCTTACTGTGAATCGCCTCAATCATTCCATTCATTACCTGTTGAAACTGTGTCGTCATGTCGCTTTCCTTTTCGCTGCACAACATGTCTCTGTTGCAAATAATAATACGGTTAACACCCCGTTCACTGAAGTGAGATAGTTCACATCGATGGCGTGGTATTTTGCACAATAAGTGGGTGGGGTAAATTATTTGTAAAAATAATCTATTCGACGTATCAGGAGGATCGATCCATGTCGAAAGGTGTCAGCATGAAGAAATAGCACTAAAGTAGTAGCAGCCCGTGTCAGTATCTTGCAACCCAGGCGAGCTAGCCTTGGCAAGACAAAATATTAGGTTAATTGGGGTTGTATGTAATACGATACTTGCAAAGGAATCCAGGCATACTTAACAACGAACCGCCTGGACCTCCCAAGAAACGAAAATAGTTTTTTTCATAAAATAAAAGGGATACAGGATGAAAATAGCGTCTTCCACATTTATTCTTTTAATTGTTCTTTTACTTATTGGTTGTGGTGGTGGGGCAAACACATACACAGAAATTTCGGGACGCATCTCCAAAGGCGTCATCAGCAAGGCCAAAGTCTCGGCATATTCTCTAAACGAGGAAGGCAAGAAAACACTTCTCGGCACCACCCACTCCGATAATTCCGGCCGCTATAAGATTAGATTAACTGGCTCTCATCTTCAGCCTATCCTGCTTCAAGCCAGCGCTGATACTGACACAAAGATGAAGTGTGATACTCAGATTGGTTGTAAAGCTACCGACGATAGCGATATTGCTTTTGGCGAGGACCTTATTCTTGATGAGAAATTTGAACTTGAGGCGATCATACCTATTCTACAAATTGGTGAGGACAACTTTTCCAATATTAATTTCTACACTCACCTCGCCAGCAAACTAGCGATACAGCGAATTGAACAACAGACAGAAAAGTTTAACGCTCTATCCGTTGCCAAGGCCAACTCCAAGATCAGTGATCTTTTACAAGACCTGAATATCATCGGTATATCTGACGATGCACATACAATTGAGTTGGTAGATGTAGCAAACAAACAGGAAATATCAAACGCGATTGAAAATGAGAAGGATAGTCAAGTGTTATTTGGCGTGTTACAGGCTTCGACTGCACGCTTAATAACACAACAATTACCCGACACAAAACTTTATAGCGAAACCATAAGTGGCTTCTCTAAAACCTATATTGATAACAATGGTGAGCTAAAACTATACAGCAAGACCGCAAGCTTTTCGGTTCAAGCATTACTGGAAGGCATGCGCGAAGAACTTAAAGGTATAGAAGGCTTTCACCAAGACCTGGTTTTTTCACCATATCTTCAAAAAATCGAGTCTGAACTCGATGAACTAAATATCGATACCGATAAGAAACCGGAGAAAGAAAAATCTGAAAAGAAGAAGGAAGAAGCGACACCTGATAGTTCTGAAACTGGACCGGATCAGCCCGGACCACAGCCGGAACCAGAACCAGAACCAGAACCAGAACCTGTCGATGATGATAATGACGAACAAGTCGACGAAAGTGCGACAACAAAAACCGGCTTCTACTCTGAAATAGAAAAACTCTTGTTTAATGAAATCGATTCCGGTAAACGCCTGATCACTTCATTACGCACAATGGGGCACACGATAGACGAAAATAGTGCGCTGCTAGGCAAGAAACTTCTAAACAGCATGGGTGGGGAGATCAACGTAGAGCAAGTCACTGATGACTTTCTTGGCTATGTCGATATTGCCAAAACCCTATATCCCAAAGTTGGCGGTGTGGTTCTGGCCATGATCAAGATGGGTGAAGCCGAGTCTGATCTCGTGTATGACCTTGCCCTCGACAAAGACAACTACCTGCCCGAGGGCCTGGACATCAGCGGTACGGTGACAGCCACAACCAAATGGGGCTCGCGTTATCTGGTGTTAAACAATGGTTTTATCGAAGGTCTTGGCCAGGTCGAGCTGGAGGTCAGAGCCTGGAGATATTACTACTGTTACTACTGCTATAATTCCGAACGCGTCAGCATCAACTTAAAGGTGAGCGGCGAATACGGCAGCATATCCATGCGCACCTGGGGAGCAGACCTTGATCGTAGCTGGAGCTGGGCACAACAAACCTATATCCCCCGCGCCTTGAATATTAGTGATGCGGATATAGAGGTAACACTACACAAAGCAGGCGCCAAGGACAGCTTGCGTATCAACAATGCGGGTATGGATTTACGCCTGCGTTGGCCTTACGGTGGCAGCACGATTTTACCAACCGTAGATTATGTTGCCGTCGACGGTTATTTCTATAACTATGACTACGACAATGCGATTAGCTCTTTCAGAGGTCGCCTGTCGTATAACAATAATAGTTGGATGAACTATTCCAACGATCCAGTGCAATGGGCAAAGCACCATGCAAACTACTTTAGCGTTAACGCCAGTTTTAATGCCTATCTGCGTGTACCGGATCCAAACAGACCCAGCTATACACAGTACAAGAGTGTGAAAGTTGAAGCCGGACTACAGAAGAACTCCTGGCGCGGCCTGGTAAAGTCGATGTCTATTCGTTACGACAACGAATACTTTTCATTTGAACATCAGGACGGCTCCTCTCAAATCAATATTGCTAACCGAGCAGGTGCGATGGTCGAGGCAATATTGGATCCGGATGCGAAGGAGTTGATACTCGGCAATATCACGGTTAAAGGAAAACAGGTTGCCAGTATTGAGAACACGGAGCTTGGCCCGATCATTCGATATGCGGATGGAACGATAGAGAGTTTTTAGTCACATGAGCGAGCAATACGCAGGTAGCATATAGTTGTGATTAATTAATCCCAATACATACCTGTATTGCTGATAAATCAACACTGGCATCAGCAAACGAACGGCCCACACTTCTTTTAGAATGTGGGCCGTTCGTTTTTATAACCACCAGTGCCATACAGACACGTTTCTAATTTGAAAATGCGAATTGATTTCCAGCTTCTCCTTAACTACCTTTATTAATAAGAACAAAAAGCAATAACAACAATACAAATTTGCATTTACATGTGGGGATTAAATGAATAAGCAAATAAAACCGTCTATCTACGGGACGAAGTTGTCCTGTTTTCTCATCATACCGTTGCTCACGCTTAGCGCATGCTCCGAGTCCATACCTGATACTAATGCGGGTAAACAACAAGCCAGCAATACTGGTCAACAGCACATCGGTACACGGGCTCTCACCGTAGACGAACAACTGACGAGTGCGATTGGAAGTGGTTTCCGTACGACTGCGGCAAACCTCCCAACAAATGGCTTTGTTGGAAATATCGGAGGCTACAACCTCAACGGTACTATCGCAGGAATTATCGGTAATACCGGTGGCTTTGGAGGCTTCGGCGCGTTTATCAGTTTTTTCACTGGCAGTTTGCCCGTTTCTCCACCCGGTGGCGGAGCTGGCGTTTTACCACCAGGCTTAGGAAACGGAACACCACCACCGGGTCTAGGCGCCGGTCTACCGCCAGGAATCGGCGGCGGCACACCACCGTTCACTCCACCCGCTGGGAGCCTGCCGCTTCCCGCTTCAACAGCAGACACGTCGCTATTTGTGAGCAGCGTGGAGTTGTCTGATACAAGCAGCGCTTTTATCGATACAGATATTGATTTGGTTTTGGTCGGACGCGCAACTTCGTCTGCGCCTTCGTTCTCGATTCTCGCGGTCACCGAAACCACTATCCCATGCAGAAGCGGCGGAAGTGTAACCATACTCAAGGACGACGTCGCTCCAGTTGGCTTTTCAACTGGTGACAATACCACTTTCACTTTTGCCAATTGCGTAAGAGGCCTGAACGGCAACATCACCTTAAACGGCAGTCGTGGTTTTTCAGTAGACGCAGCAACAGGAACACCGTTTGTTGATCCAACATGGTCAAGCAACACATCTATGTTTCGAAAAACTCTCAGTCGGGCAAATGCCACCACAGGTAACACTCATATAGCATCTGGAAACTCCAGCACCTCAATTTCCGTCTCACCGACAAATGAAAGTCAGACAGCAAGCGGTAGTGGTAGCGCAGAAGAAACCACGAGCACCGGAGCGACATCTCACACATATAATTTTGATGTTGATTTTGCGGCAGACAAGACTAATCAAAGCTTCAATTTTACACTTAGCATCAGCATTGTCGGCGACGCCACCATCGCCGTCGCAACGCCAACACCGTTTAATGGCACCATCGGAAGTGCGCCAACAGCCGGCCAAATGACGGTAAAGCGCAGCTCTGCAACAAATTCTGAAACACAGACACTCACTGCACAAGCAGACGGCAGTATTTTAGTCGAGATTGACACGAATGGAGACGGCATCCCTGACAGCACAAGCACGCAAGCGAGTTGGGCTCAGGTGTTATCGCAGTTGTTCAATAGTCCGATATAGCGATTGGCGAAAAAGCGAACGAAGTTCGAGTCCGGTCTCAATGAAGGCACAATCGGAGATTAGGAACAAATACCTTGAGCAGAATAGAAAAGAATGGTGCCCCCGGCAGGACTCGAACCTGCGACCAACGGATTCATGTAATCTCACTGTTTCCAGTAAGCACGGACTATCTCACCACCCACAACATAACTTGTTTGGGTGTGGGACGCTCTAGCCTGTTATTAAGAACACTCAAGTTCTCAGGTAGTCTCTGCACCTTCCAGCGGTGTACCGCTGGCTTGGCTCAGGATTGCCTTCAGCCATACTGCTAAGGGTTCCCTGAATTCATCCCATTCATTTCATGCCTTTCGGCATGAACGCACCTTTTTGATGAGTCCGCTGCTCTAACCAACTGAGCTACAGGGGCATTAGGGCATGCATTTTAACAAGTAAATTTTACTTTGGATATCCTGAATAGCGTTGATACCATACGGTTATGAAATTGTTCATAAGCACCACAAAATGCACTACTTGTGTCGAATGCGGAGAAAAACTTTCCGGGCGCCAAAGAAAATATTGCTCCCGCGAGTGCAAGAACTCACACAATAATCTCTTCTTTCAATCCTATCTAGCTCAGCAAAAGAGGGGCCGAGAACGCAAATTGACACTCATAAGAAAGATGGGCTCAGCATGCAGTATCTGCGGATATAGTAAAAATTTCGCGGCGTTGGAATTTCATCACATAAACCCGGGGTCAAAGAAATTCCAACTTGATTTAAGATCTTTGTCAAACCGCAGGTGGGAAGCGATAGAAAAAGAAGTTGAAAAATGCCAGCTCCTTTGCTCCAACTGCCATACTGAAATACACAACACTGACTGCTATATATAAGACAAGAAAAACCTAGCCATCCTTGGCGATGAGTCCTTAAGACTCCGGTCTTGCCTTTCCCTGGCAAGACGTCGAGGGCGCACACAGCGGGCGCCCGAAATATTCACATTTTCAAGCCGCGATAGTATAACCCGGAGTCCGAAAACAAAAAAGGGCGCTAAAAGCGCCCTTTATTCACAGACAACAATACTTTACTTATTCAAGAAAGCTACGTAGCTGCTCCGAACGCGAAGGATGACGCAGCTTGCGCAATGCCTTGGCTTCAATCTGACGAATACGCTCACGAGTAACATCAAACTGCTTACCAACTTCTTCCAAAGTATGGTCGGTATTCATATCGATACCGAAACGCATGCGCAACACCTTGGCTTCTCTTGCAGTCAGGCTTTCGAGTATGCGCGTAGTAGATTCACGCAGACCTTCGAAAGTCGCTGAGTCACCTGGTGCGACCATATTCTGGTCTTCGATAAAGTCCCCAAGATGCGAATCTTCATCGTCACCAATCGGCGTCTCCATGGAGATAGGCTCTTTGGCAATCTTCAGAACCTTGCGTATTTTGTCTTCCGGCATTTCCATGCGCTCTGCCAATTCCTCAGGCGTAGCCTCACGACCCATTTCCTGCAGCATCTGACGTGATACGCGATTGAGCTTATTAATCGTCTCAATCATGTGTACCGGTATACGAATCGTACGTGCCTGGTCGGCAATAGAACGGGTAATTGCCTGACGTATCCACCATGTCGCATAGGTCGAGAATTTGTAACCACGACGATATTCGAACTTGTCGACCGCCTTCATCAGACCGATATTGCCTTCCTGAATCAGATCAAGGAACTGCAAACCACGGTTGGTGTATTTTTTAGCAATCGCGATTACCAGACGTAGGTTGGCCTCGACCATTTCCTTCTTGGCGCGACGTGCCTTGGCTTCACCAATCGACATATTGCGATTGATCTCCTTGAGCATGAAGATAGGCATGGTGCTTTCAGCTTCAACGTCAGCCAGCACAGCCTGACGATCAAGAATATCCTGAGCCAGTTCTTTCAATTTTGTAGAATAGCTCTCGCCCTTCTCGATAAAACCATTCACCCAATCCAGGTTGGTTTCGTTTTCGGGGAAGCTGGAAACGAATTCCTTCTTCGGCATACGCGCGTCTCTGACGCATATAGACATAATGCTGCGTTCTTCCGCACGTATTCTGTCTACAATCTCGCGCAGCTCAGTCACCATCTGCACGACAAAACGTGGCGCTAGTTTGAATTCCAGAAACTGTTCGCCGATCTGAGTGTTCAGATCACGACATTTCTTGTGACCGTTGCCATGCTTAGCTGCCGCCTTGGTATATTTCTCGTGCAATGCGGCCAACTTGCCGACACGCTCACGCGCTTCTTCCGGATCTGGCCCGGTATCAATCTCAGCTTCAGCATCATCCCCATCCCCGTCCCCATCTTCGTCGTCTGACGCATCACTTTTGGCGCTAGCAGAATTATTTGCATTAATCATGACGCTAGTGGACTGGGATGGAACCTCGGCAGTCTCCTCATTGGGATCAATAAATCCTGTAATGAGATCTGTCAGGCGAAGTTCTTCATTATCAATACGCTGGTATTCTTCGAGAAATGCCGCAATTGTGCGCGGATATGCACCAAGTGCGGACAGAACTTGACGTAAACCCTCTTCGATACGCTTGGCCAGTTTGATCTCGCCTTCGCGAGTCAATAACTCTACCGTTCCCATTTCGCGCATATACATACGCACAGGATCGGTGGTTCGACCAAACTCACTATCGACAGAGGCCAGTGCGGCTGCGGCTTCTTCAGCCGCGTCTTCATCGGTTACCGCCTGATCAGACATCAACATCGCATCGGCATCGGGCGCGACTTCATGCACCGGGATACCCATGTCGTTAATCATATTGATGATGTCTTCGATTTGCTCCGGATCAACAATTTCATCCGGAAGGTGATCATTCACCTCTCGATACGTCAGATAACCTTGTTCTTTACCTTTTGCGATTAAAAGTTTGATCTGCGACTGCTGTTGTGAATTCATATGAGAAATAACAACCTTTATTATACGCGTACATCAAAAAATAGCCGGCAATCATACAGAAATAATCCGATAACGGCTAGCCCTCTTAACATCCTTGTCACGCCTGCGGTACCGTGACTCGCGTAGCCAGTAACTCACGCAGCGATCTCTTCTCCTCAGACGTCAATTCCGTGTATTGGGATTTCTTGAGCAATTGATCCAACTGTACTTCCAATCCTTGTTGTTCTAGTTGTTTCAGTGTGTCCAGAAACTCCGGACCTAATCCCTCAGGTGGTAACGGCAACTCCTCTGCCGCCAGTTTTGCCAACTGCCCAAATTCATCTCGGCCTCTCCAACGCTCCAACAAAGCGGCCGTGTTGATTTGGGGGCTGTCTCTCAAAAATTCAAGTAATTCATGTAATAACAATGTACCCGGAACCTGCAACGAGGCAATATCCTGAGGTCTTTTGACCTTTTCAGCCAACGCTGGGTGTTGTATCAGCAAGGTGATCGCCCTACGCGCGACACTGCCGACCTGTTGCTGTCCCCTAGTAAATGTAGCAGGGGATTGCCGAGGCGCAAGTCTGGCCCCTGTCGCCAAACCATACTGCCGCATCACTTCTTCACCAGAGAGACTTGCGCCATCCGCCAGTCGTTCTACCAACAGCCGCCTATACCCTTCGTCCTTGAGTTTAAGCACATATGGCTTAGCCAGATTCAAAAGACGTGCTTTGCCGTCTAGTTTTCGTATATCGGCTTTAAGCAATAGACTTTCATAGAAAAATTCAGAAAGCGGTAAAGCGTTGCGCAAATATTTTTCAAAGCTTTCCTTGCCCGATGACCTGACTAAACTGTCCGGATCTTCGCCTTCCGGCAAGAACATGAATTTAAACAGGGTTTTTCCATCGACCGCTTCCAGTGACGCCTCCAGCGCCCTCCAAGCCGCTTGCTTGCCCGCTCGGTCGCCATCGAAGCAAAAAATCACTTCATCTGTATGTCTGACCAGCTCCTGTATGTGGTGTTCCGTTATCGCCGTTCCCAGAGTGGCCACTGCGTTGGTCACGCCATGCTGCGCCAGCGCTACAACATCCATATAGCCTTCGACCACCACAACCGCACCTAACTCCCGGTTGGCCTGACGCGCCTGATAGAGCCCGTAAAGCTCGCGCCCCTTATGAAAGATCGGCGTCTCTGGCGAGTTGAGATATTTGGGCTCACCCTGATCGATTACACGACCACCGAAGGCAATCACCCGACCACGCCGATCGCGTATTGGAAACATAATACGATCACGAAAGCGGTCATAGCTATTATTACTACGCTCCTTTTCGATCAGCATGCCTGCCGTCTGCAAACTCAAACGCAGGTATTCACTATCACCAAACGCGGCTAACAGACTATTCCAGCCAGAAGGGGCATAGCCTAATTCAAATGCCCTGGCGGTTTCACCGCTCAGACCCCGCTGCCGAAGGTAATCGACTGCCCGCGCCTTTTCGGGATGAGAACGCAACTGCTTCTGGTAATAACGACTAACCTGCTCCATCAGCTCGTAGAGATTCTGGCTCTGTTCGCGATTACGGACAGGAGCAGATTTTTCACCACCCTCATAGGGAACATCAACGCCCAGTTGCGACGCCAACTCTTCAATCGCCTCGACAAAACTCATGCGATCGTAGTCCATAAGAAAACCAATGGCGGATCCATGAACGCCGCATCCGAAACAATGATAAAACTGCTTTTGCTGGCTAACTGTAAATGACGGGGTTTTTTCCTGGTGAAAAGGACAACAAGCCTTGTACTCACGGCCTGCTTTTTTTAATGGAACGCGCGAATCAATAATGGCGACGATGTCGACGCGCGCAAGGAGATCATCGATAAATTGCTGGGGAATCCTGCCAGACATGTGCTCCCCGGAAGAGTGTCAGGTACTGCTTATTCTATATATATGCTTAGGCAGTTAACAGTGATTTGATGCGAGCGCTTACTGCACCCATATCGGCTCGACCTTTCATCTTGCCCTGCAGGCTACCCATGACCTTGCCCATATCTTTCATGCCAGCGGCGCCGGTTTGAGCAATTGCATCCTTGATGAGTTGCTCGATTTCCTGCTCGGATAAAGGCTCAGGCATGAACTCCTGTATGACAGTAATTTCCTGGTTCTCTTTCTGAACCAGGTCATCACGACCGGCAACTTCGAATTGGGCAACGGATTCGCGACGCTGTTTAACCATCTTATCCAGCACCGCCAGCACCTGCTCGTCATCAAGCTCGATGCGTTCATCCACTTCCCGTTGCTTGATTGCCGCCATAACCAGACGGATCACTGCAAGGCGTTCTTTTTCCTTGCTGCGCATTGCATCCTTGACGGCGTCTTGCAGACGCTCCTTCAGCGACTGGCTCATGACGTGTTCCCTCTGGCAGGTAATTTATCGAGTAGTAGTGGTACTGCCTACGACTCGGCGCGAGCCGCGACCGGTGCGTGTACGCATGGCGTTGTCACGTGCATTTTTCTTCAGCTGACGCTTAACGGCTGCTGCTTGCTTGCGCTTACGTACCTGGGTTGGCTTCTCGTAGAATTCACGGCGACGTACTTCAGACAGTACACCCGCCTTTTCACAAGAACGCTTGAAACGACGCAGAGCGATATCGAATGGTTCGTTTTCTCTAACTTTTACTGATGGCATTATGTAAAATCACCTCGATTAAATGCTGCCCCTCTTCGGGAAAAGGTCAGCGACTTTTGCTGTTTCCGGGCCAGAAATACGAGCACAGGCCCCAGAGAACCGCGAATTCTACCCATTTGTATGGCCAATCGCAATTGGCAAAAACCAAAATACATGGAGAATTTCCAAAAACATGCTGGTACTCGGTATCGAAAGCTCGTGTGACGAGACAGGAATCGCCCTCTACGATAGTGAACAGGGACTGATCGGGCACCGAATTCATAGTCAAATCGCGCTACACGCCGATTATGGTGGAGTGGTCCCTGAACTGGCTTCTCGAGATCACGTTCGCAAGGCCTTGCCGCTCATACACTCACTACTACAAGACTGTGGCGTTGACGCCAAACAAATCAACGGCATAGCTTATACCAGCGGCCCGGGCCTTGCCGGGGCGCTACTGGTTGGCGCAGCCTTGGGTCGGAGTCTCGCCTGGGCCTGGGATATTCCCGCTGTCGCCGTCCACCATATGGAGGGGCACCTGCTCGCGCCCTTACTCGAAAAACCGGATATTGCCTTTCCCTTTAATGCGCTACTGGTGTCAGGCGGCCATACCATGTTGCTACTCGCCAAGAAGCTGGGCGACTACGAATTACTTGGTGAATCCCTTGATGACGCCGTCGGCGAGGCCTTCGATAAAGTCGCCAAGATGCTCGACCTCGGTTATCCCGGCGGACCGAATGTCGCCAAGCTAGCCGAGCAGGGAGATCCAAAACGCTTTCGCTTTCCCCGGCCTATGACTAATCGCCCTGGCCTGGATTTTAGTTTCAGCGGGCTCAAAACCTTTGCCCTCAACACCTATTACGAAAACAAAGATAGTCCCAACATCAAGGCCGATATCTGTAGAGCCTTCGAGGATGCTGTGGTCGACACCATGGTCATCAAGTGTCGACGAGTCATCGAACAGACTGGGGTAAAGCAACTTGTAGTTGCCGGCGGCGTCAGCGCCAACAAGCGACTGCGGGAGCGATTACAACAATTTGGCGATCAATATGGCGGTGCGGTGTATTTTCCATCCATGGAATTCAGCACGGATAATGGCGCAATGATAGCGTACGCCGGGTTTCTCCGCTTGAAGGCCGGTTGCAGGGAGCCATTAGCCTTCAGCGCAAAACCTCGTTGGGATTTGTCTAGCCTGGAGGCAATCTAACTTATCTGTCTTTGACCTTGATCTTTACAGGCTGCATGTCAGGTACATCATGACGCACATCCTGCTCCTGGCGCTTATGGCTCAGGTGCGTGGCAATAACGCCACCAAGGATTGCTCCGACGAAAAACGAAATTACTACAGCTTCGATTACGGCATACATTAAGTCCATGTGACACCTCCTGCGGCGGCCATCTATGACTGACAAACTTTCCTACCTAATATAATGTCGGAAACCAGCGCGACATCTTTACGTAATTATGAAAACAGCATGGAATGTGCCAGTGATTCAGTTAGTTTAATCCCGCCGATTTACTGATAAAAATATCTCAAACAATCAATCGCCTATTAATTTTCCTGCAGGCAATACACGAAATTTTGAATTGAAAACCAATGTATCACGACCTGGACCTGGAATCTTTCTGCTCTAAATATTGACGACCACGCAAATTCTCGACGTCTTACGCGCACATCAATTAAAGCTGTTTATCGCGCGCGATAAAGTCCGGTAATAAAGTAGCATCAACACCGTATTGGCCCGGCAATCCACTGCCGCCCGCCGAGAGTTTTGCCGTCTTGACGTCAATCCAGAAACGCATACAGTTATTTGATTTAAAATGTAGCGTCGAGAAAAGATTGAATATGGCACACTTTGCGCAACAGCTACTTCGCATGTTCGCTATCCTTAAAGACCAGGGACGGCCTCTTTTTTTGACTATGAAGTTGCGTCGACGGAGGCCAAATGATTACGCAGTTACCTCGTTATGTTACGCGCAAGAAAACCGCCTCTCGGGGCTCGACCACCTCCAATTCAACCAGAAGTCGTTTCTCTCAACTACCTGACCTCAGAGATCGCCTGATTGATACGCACGAGGACTATTCACACTATCAGCGACAGGCGCAAAAAGACCGTATCATCGCGCGAAAGAACAAACGCGCTTCATTTGAGCAGCGACTGAAAAACGCTCGCTTTCTTATTCGACATGCACAACAAAGCATGCACAATATTCTTGTGCGAATTTCACAAGGAAGCGACATCCCAATAGATCATTTATATGTATTGGTCAAGAAGATCATCAAGCACCTCGATTCCAATGAAGATACCCTGTTGCTACTGTGCCGTGACAAAAGAAAAGATGAATATGTGTTTATGCGCAGTGTCAGTTTTTGCATTATCACGCTGAGTTTTTGCAGATCCCTAGGATATTCCGAATCGGACCTGCTACACATTGGCGTTGGCGCTCTTTTACATGATGCGGGGAAAATGTGGATACCGAATAGCTTACTCAACAAGAGCGGTCGCCTGACGCTAGGTGAATTTAATAAGATACAGGAGCACATTAAATTCTCCGAACTCATCCTGTATCGCCTTCACATCAGCAGCCCCCTCACACGGCAAATCGCCCTGCAACATCACGAACGCACAGATGGCAGCGGCTATCCTGAGGGATTGGATCAGAATCAAATTTCGACCCTAGGCAAAATCGCCGCAATAACCGACGTCTATGACGCCATTACCTCGGATCGCTGTTATCGCCCGGCATCTGAACCTTTAAACGCCTTGCAGTATCTACACAACCGCGGGCGAGACAAATTTGATCGCGAACTGGTGCAACGCTTTATTCGCCATATCGGCATTTACCCCTATGGGTCTTTGGTCAAACTCAGTAATGGCATTATCGGCATTGTTGTTGGCAAAGGCCGCGAGGAATTACGCCCTGCGATCATCGCCGTTTATGATGACAACACTTCGCGCCCCATCCCCGAGAGCCGCATCTATCTGGATGAATTCCCTTCACTACACATAGTCGATACGCTTAACCAGAACCAGGTGCCGTTTAATCCTCAACGCTATTTATTGTGAAACTGTGTGATATAACACACCTGCTGTGTGTTAGCGCCCAGGTTTATTCAATATCTGGCGAACAACTATATATTCAGGGTATAGAGCAACACGCGCAGCAAACAACATAAGCCATTGCTATCCAGTAAAAAGTTTTTTTCAGAGATAAGAATCCACAGCGTCTTGCGCGCCCTAATTTGTGACTATAATTTACTTAATTATTGGCAACCATCTTGCTATTACCTGTAGACTGGTTGTCCTGAATCAGACAGTAGAAAAAGATGAATCATTCCAGGACAATGTGATCACACCATTAATCAGATATATAATTTAAACAAACTCGCTCTGCCGCAAATAACACCATAGACGCAGAGTTCTCGTGTGGAGGGGAATATGACTATCTCAAACTCGGTCGCGGGTGCAGCGCGCCTGCCTGTGTTATTTACATTGCTTTCGTCACTCATGCTTAGCGCGTGTCTGGAAAACCCGATTCCGTTTACAGACCGTCAAAACACTGACCAATCAAACAACGACCCCGCACACAATCACAATCCTGACGAACCCACCACGATACCGGAAACCAGTGGCGCGGATTACGCGACAGGTTACTGGAATACGATTAACACATTGAGTACGGAAACCGTTGCCGCCAGCACATCAGCGTCTCCTGGTCGATTGAAAATTCAGCTTGCGGATAACGGCAATATCTATCTCCCCTGGTACAAAACAGGAATTGTAAACAGCAGCTCCACGGAAGAGCTCAAGGTTTTGCGTGGCGTGCTCGCGAACGGCGCCTATGGTTGGACAGACATCTCGGATGCAGGCATCCCGACGGGTGTTACCAATGCACAATTTTTTGTCAGCCCTGGCGCAAGCGCTGGTGAAGCAGAAGGCTATGCACTATGGCCAGAAAATAACAAAATCATCGTAAACGAATTTATGGTCATGGGTAGTACCGCGCACTACATGAACAAAAAGGATCTCGGTGCCGGCATACCGATCAAACTACTCACATCACCCGATGGAACTCCCCATGTCGTCGCAATCAGCACTATGGATGGTGGATTCAGCATCGACATCTATAGCAAGAACTCTCAAGGTGTATGGCCTACAGCACCCATAACATTGCATCGCATGAATGGTGCGAGCGTCGTCAACAGCAAACTACGCGCTTTAATTACTGGTGACAGTAGCCTCAACGTAGTCTGGATCGAGCAGACATCCAGCAGCTCTCGCATCATGAGCGCATTCTATAACACAGGCGGCAACACTTGGGGTGCCGCCGAAACAGTACTGGAGTCTGGAAATTCACTCAACCTGAACCCAGCCGATGTTTTAGATTTCTACACGAGCATAGAAAGCAGTGGCAACAATCTACATATCGCATTCCAATACGACACACCTCGCTCAATTTATACTGTCGACCGAATTAGCGACGTGTGGGGAACGCCAGTACGTCGCGATATTCCGAAAACCAATCATTCTATTTCTGGCGGTTTGACCTTTGCTGCCAGCAATAGCGGTCACGCTTTACTCTCCTGGATTGATATCGACTCAACACCTCCCGCTAGCAATCAAACTTCTCAGAAAGTTCAAGGGAGAGCAGGCACTGACGTTCATCGCGTCAAATATCTACGCTATATTCCCGGCACCGGCTGGGGAAGCGTCGGCGACGTACAAAAATCAAAAACTGGAGTGAATGTACTCAATCTAGTTACCAATATTAATGGCAGTGGACATGCGGCCGTCAGTTGGACAGAAAGCGAAACCAACGAGAATCGATTGCTCATAGCCTTACAAAAACCCGCAGGCACGTGGGGCAAAAAGGAGATTATTACTACTATCTCCTCGCTACCTAATATTTATAGCACTTCAGTGGCAATGCATAGCGATGGCACGCCGTGGGTACTGTGGCTAGACTCCAGTGCCAGTGGTGACAACAAAGTCTTCTCATTGCTAAAAAGTGGACGCAAGACCAATATCGATTCCGTCGCCACTAACGATTCAGGCACAACGAATAATTCCGGCCAGAACTCAAATGGCAACACCGACAATACAAATAGTAACGGCAGCAGTGGAAACAATGACAACACTGGCGGGAATAACAACAACGACACCACCAGTAATGACAACACTAACAATAACTCGGACAATACCAATACTGGCTCAAACAACAACACTGCCACCATCATTACCGACGCCTGGTCTACGCCGAGCAACGCGATTAATGATGACATTAGTAACGCCCCTGGTACTGCAATAAATTCCAGTAACATCCAGTTCGGCGCATCAGGCATGGTTGTTATCAACTGGAATAGCACAGCTGTTAACCTGAGCCTGCGCACCGACGTTATCAACGGCTATCGTTCTGTTTTGAGTAACACCGCGACGATGTCCTGGAACAAGATGGACTCAAGCAGTTTATTGGATGACGGCATGACGGTTACCGATAACGCCAGCCTTGTTCTTAATCCGGTAACGAATGACGGTTATTATATTTGGCAAAACGTTGACCAGATTTATTCTACCGAATACATGGGCAGCATGACGCATGTGATGTATGCGCCAGGCAATATTGCCAGTGGCTATTCGCCGAAAGTGTTAACGAGCGCCTCCGGCAATTCCTATTTGCTCAGCCATGCAACTATGACTGGCGGTTTTGGTATGAGTGTCTATAGACGTGATGCCAGTTCAACGCCGGCTGTTTGGAATCATGTAGCCAGCGATATGCTTCACCGCATGAATAACGCTACCATGCCCGCCGACCTCTTCGACGCCGAGCTAAACTCGAGTGGCAACATCGTAGCTGCCTGGATAGAAGAAAACACTGGCAGTTATAGCGTGAAAACTGCGACATACACTACCAGCAATCTCGCCTGGGGAAGCGTAAGCACCGTCGCCAGTAACGTGACAGGACTCGATCTAAGCAAAACGGTTTCGATCTCACTTAACACCAACGCCAGCGGCAATGCTCAACTAGTGCTATATCAGAAGTCGGGTACTGCAACGGCGATTTTTACTGCGGATTACAATGCCTCGGCAAATCCTGCTGCCTGGCAAACCTTCATGCGTCGAGACAATCAAAAAACTATTTCATCTACACCGGCCATCGTACACAACAACAATGGCGCAATGGCAATCGTGTGGATAGAAACTGATAACGGCAGCGGTATGCCGATGGACAGCATTTATGCCGTCGAGTATATGCCTAATATGGGATGGCATACGGCGGAGAAAGTCGCCACGCTCGGACACAATATTGCCGGCAATGATCTTAGTGCTTCGCTTAATGCCATGGGTTATGTCAGCGCCCTGTGGCTGGAATCGGCAACCGATGGAAGCAGTAACCTTTACGCCAGTCATAAGTTGATGGGACAAGGCTGGTCGACTCGTGAGCGGATTCGCAGCTTCGCCAATAATAGCGGCACAATAGAAGGCAATCATCGCATCGCACTGAGCGACAGCCATATTCCAGTTGTCACCGGCGCCTTGAAGATGAACAATACGATTCATCACTGGGTGAGTGTCCGTGGCAACAGTATCGCTTCGGTACAAGCCGGATCTAACAATGGCAACACCGGTAACAACGATAATAACAACAATACTGGTGGCACCACGCCAAGCACTCAGAATTGGACGCAACCAGCGGCCGTAATGAACGTCTCTCATGCGGGCGCCATGAACCCGCTTACCGAGATGGCCCTAAACATTCATGTAGACAACAATCACAGCGGCGTAATCAACATGTGGGTGGATAACACTGCCAATGGCGCATCCACACCCGAAAACCATGTAGCGCGCGCAACAACTACTGGCTGGATGAACGCGTTAAGCAATACCAATTTGTTTAACGGGCTTAGTGCCAGCGCAACATTGGAATTCATCGATATTGCCCCGGCTACAGGCAATCTCTATGGACTCATTCGTGACACAAACAATTTCTATCTTGCCAGACAGCTCAGTAACAGCAACAACTGGCAGAAAGATGTGATCCCGGATTTACCTACCGGCATATCCCGAGACGATATGCAGATGATTATGAGTGAGACCGGTATGATAACCTTAACCTGGCATCAACCGTCGACGACCTCTTACGATATTGTTTTGAACGCCAGACATTTTATGAACGGCGCATGGGAAACCATTCACTCACTGCCAGTAGTCACAGAGAAAGTATTAACTCCACACTATGTCGACCTTCAGGCAAAGATTCACGCTGCATGGTTGCTGCAGAGCACTGATACAGCATGCAATGGCTTTGATATCAAGATGTCTACGTACACAACGATGAGTGGTTGGTCGTCGATTTTTGATGGCCCTGCCTGTATAGGCAGTTCAAACATCGTGGTGAAAAGTGTCAGTAATGGTGATCAGAAACTTGTCGTCGTAGCCAATGAGCAAAGTTATATGATTGACGCCTACATCATCAATAGCGATGGTAGCTGGACACGCCACGAAAATATCAACGCCGCCGATGCAAACACCATTATTACCGCCCACAATACGATACAAGTCGTTACCGGTGGCAGTGGACAGTTTATGGTGGCCTGGCGTGAAGCCATGGGTAATCAAATTCACTATCGTAGCGTACAAGCGCACCTGATGACGAACAACAATATGCCTATGTGGCATTGGGGTACACCGTCTGCGATTAGCGGCGGCAACAGTGAGAGCGAAAGCCAACTCTCACTTGCTGTTGATCAAACAGGCAATGCATTTGCGGTGTGGACCAGCCTCAATACAGACGCAAGCAAGAGTCATGTCTACGCCAATAGGGCAAGCGCTGGTGCTACATGGAATCAGACGCCAGAAATGCTAGTGGAATACGACACGGCGAGCGAGGGACATGCTGCCAGGACGGATATTGCCGTGGATGCTAACGGTCGCGCGGCCATTACCTGGGACCAACAGATGCAGATGGGCACCATGACTATGCATCATGTCTGGGCCGTTGAATCGCAGTAGATGCTGGAAGTTGCTGTACAAATATTTCAAGACAGCCTCTGGCTAGGTCAGTAAATGAGAAGAGTTCGGTAAAGGTTGGAAACACTATTTACCACGTATAAATTGAGAAATTAGGGTTTGTTAATTTATGCGCTCACTCACGATATGACTTAGCCGGTGGCTTTCTAGTACTTCTGGGGGACTAACTCCAGCTCAGTCTAAATCAAGCCAAATTCTCTCCATTTGTTTCAAAAAATAGTGCCAACTGTTTCAAATTGTAACCACCTCAGGGTTAAGCTTTCGGCGAAAAGTCACGTAAATAAAAATGGAAACGTCACAAGAGCGAGGTGACTATTATGTTGAAAACTATCGCATTTTACGCTGGGGTTAGCGTCGTATTTGGCATGCTTGCTGTGGGATCAATGAAATACAAACATCAGTTCAGTCTTTCAACTCCTGCGAGCAGCAACCACGTTGTGAAGTCTGGGGACGCTGGGATCATGCGTATCACCAACGACTGGGGCAAGAAAACGTCTTCCCGTTAGGAAGCGCACGCACCCATACCCTATGGGTGTAGGCGCAATCCTTACATTCTCTCCGAAGGATTACTGCTCCAATAAGACGAGCTTCGCCTGCCCCGTCCTTTTCTCGATCGAAAACTCCAGATCACACTGTTCCGGATTCTCTATTGGTGGCGACGGATCATCTGCACACGCGCAACCAGCTATCACACCGCTATATAGAATCCGCACTCGCACATAAATGCGAGTGTCGTCTTGCGTGGTACTGAGCAACATGGCGCTGAAAGGACTTTCACTCACCACACTGCTGTATTGCAATCCCTGTTGCAATAGCAACGCATCGGTGGAAAGCGTTTGAACAAAGGCGACAAAGCGGCGTTCGAAACCCTCGCCGTCTATCGCGCATAAGGACTGCGGAAACTGAATCACATCCTGATACTCTTAATCTAGCCAGGCGCTAGTGAAACATAGCTCCTATGTTCACGCCAAGTATCCATTTCGTCGCCATCTGCGGACCCCACAGGTTTTGATAAACAGGCAATGTCAGCTCCAGATTGATGCCAAACATTTTCGAGGGCGTGTGTATCTTCATCGTACCAATCGCGTCGATACGCGTACCACCGTAATTGTTGGCGTTCATGGTCGGCGACATGGTGACAAAGGTATCGGTTATTTCGACATCTTTGCCATCGATTTGTCCGTTCGAGCGCATCCGCATTTTGCCGCGCATACTCAGGTAATCCAAGGGACGCAATTCCATCCAGCCATCGGCTATTAATTGATTACCACGACGATAACCGTGTTTGTTGCGATTCAGCGCTGCAGTATATTCATAGCTCAAACCCCAGCCAACATACGCCAGTCGTCTTCGTAGCTTATACCTTGTTTGATATCCAATGTCCCCGAGCCCAGTTGCATACCATAGGGATATTTCACTCCGGCCTCGGTAAACGTCGCGGTATGCGTCATGGGGCCGATCTCATCAATACTGCCAGTGGGCAAGCTCAGGCCAGTAGTAAATGTCAGCTTCATCGGTCCGCGAAACATCGCTGAAAAAATCGTATCGGCAACACCACTCGTGCTCATTTGCGAAACCGTGCCGTCAGAGGAACGCATACCCATAGAGTTGCGCATATAGTGCGGCATCAACATCAGCATAAAATCATCGCTAACGCCGTACATGGCCATAAACATCACCATGTCCATGTCCATCGTCGTCGGTGCCATCATGTAATTATATATGCCGTTTGAATCCGTCACCTGCGCGGCACTGACTGGCTTGGTGGTATCTAACATGCCGCTCATATGCATGCGTTCGTATTTGATATCAAACATCCACATACCTGCACCGTGTTTATGCACCGCTGCTCCACCGCCGCTATTCGACATCAAGGTGCCATCCGGCATGAGATGATAGCCAACGGGCGCGATTGCGGTTGCGGGATTATTGGCCATTAAACGGCCATCGGGTATGCGATGAAAACCGGGAGGGACTTCACCTGGCGTGATCAGTTGCGGTGCCTGTGATGGCTGGTCGTCGAGTTTGACCAACACGCCGTTGGATCGCAGAAAATACCCGGGCGGTGCGATCGCTGTCGCCGGGTTATTGGCCATGATACGCCCATCGGGCATGCGGTGAAATCCAGGGGGGATCTCCGCTGCGAAAGCCACACCTGTGTGAAATGACGCAATCACTGTGGCAAAAGCCACAACCATGCGCATTGACTTGAAAAGTCTGCCTGTATTGATAAAACCGCTCATGTTCCCACCGATTCTTGTAATTTATTGATTTTGTATCTGTACTGCGAGTCACACTCCGTGGGACACCTGTTCCAGCCGCCGCCACTACCTGTGCGTTCGTCCGTGTTTTATTCTACACATTCAATATATGATCCAACACTGTGATGCAAAAATGAAAAAAGGCGAACAGCCTAAACTGTCCGCCTTCCATCTGGCATCGACTAATGCTAGTACACTTGTTCTTCCTTCTGCACCAGCACGCCAGTCTGTGCCGTTTTGATTGCCTCCCTCATCTCAAGCAGCATTCTGAGCTCTTCATTTGAAAGGGCATCGGGGTAGATCGCCATCGCATGTTCGTTTTCAAGGGATAACTCCCAATCATCGACCACAGGCGATTCGTTTGCCTTGGACATCATGTCCTCCTTGATATGGTCGGTTTCGTGTAGACTACCCGCCAATGTCCATCCCCACATCGTGACTACAGGCTTACACCTCTTTTTCCTGTCGCGAATGGATTAATTCTAGGTTGTATCCGAGTAAATTTCTAATGAATGAGAAAATAAATTTTACAATTAGCGGGTCAGGCGGCGGGTCACTTCGATAAGTTCTTCGATAACAGCATCATCATTGTGCTTTATCGCGTGACTGACACAATGGCGGGTATGATCTTCCAATAATTGCAGGGACACCGCGCCAAGGGCAGAACGCAGTGCGGCGATTTGCGTTAACACATCAATGCAATAACGATCCTCTTCGATCATCGTGTAGACACCACGCACCTGACCTTCGATACGCTTCATGCGACTCAGCAAGGCCTTTTTGCGCGGTTGTACTACACGTTTTTCGTTTGTAGCTTTAGGCGACATCGTATCCTGCGCCTTCGATAGCACTCTTGAGCTCATCGGGACCAATAGCAGAAGCATCATATGCGATCTTTGCTTCACCTGGTTCAAGGCTGACATCTACAGAATTTACACCAGCAAGTTGTTGTAACACATTGGTCACACTGTTCACGCAACCACCACAGGTCATGCCCGAAATTTTGATGGTGATATTTTCCATTTTTTATCTCCTGTATTTCGCTACTTGATTAGGCTGAATTCTTCCAGCGTTTTAACAATAAAGAATTTGTTACCACCGATACCGACGACATCGCCATCGCTGCACCGGCGATTACCGGATTCAACATACCCAACGCGGCCAAAGGTATACCCAAAATGTTATAGATAAATGCAAAGAACAAATTCTGACGTATCTTGCCCAGGGTTGCGCGGGACAAGCTAATTGCGTCGACCACGCCATTGAGATCATTGCGCATCAGTGTGACATCGGCGGCTTCTATGGCGACATCAGAACCAGCACCGATCGCAAAACTAACGTCGGCCGCGGCCAAAGCTGGTGCGTCGTTGACACCGTCGCCGACCATTGCAACCCGTTTACCCTCGCTGCGAAAACTCTGTACCGCCGAGGCTTTATCCTGTGGTTTCACATTCGCCGAAAAGTGTTTGATACCCGCTTCATTGGCAACCGCACGCGCGGTGTTTTCGTTATCACCGGTCAACATCACGATATCAACATTTAAGGCATGCAAGCGTTGAACAGCTTTTAACGAGCTTTCGCGTAATTTGTCTGCAATCGCTAATAGTCCCAGACTTTCCTGTCCACGGCTCAACACCACCACCGTCTTGCCTTGCTGTTGCAGCGCGACTAGTTGCGTATCGTCCAAGGTGATTCCTTGTTCTTTCGCACCATTGGGGGAACACAACCAGTATTGTTCGCCAGCGACTTCGCCAGACACACCAACACCGGCGTGTGCCTGAAAGTTTTCTACCCGTTCAACAGCGATTGATTTGTCTTTTGCGTAGGCCAATACGGCGCGCGCGAGTGGATGTTCGGAGCCTTGCTCCAGCGCCGCGGCAATCGACAGCACTGAATCAGGACTACTCGTTGGCGATGCCCAGATATCTGTCACACGCGGTTTGCCCTCGGTAAGCGTACCGGTCTTATCGACGATAACCGTGTTCACATGCTCTGCCAACTCCAGGGCCTGCGCATTCTTCACCAACACGCCGACCTGTGCGCCACGACCGGTTCCGACCATAATCGCTGTGGGCGTTGCCAAGCCCAGCGCGCACGGACAGGCAATCACTAACACCGCGACCGCATTGATTAAGGCCTGGGTAAACTCACCAACAATCGCCCAGTTTAAAATAAAGGTCAGTACCGCCACGGCGACAACGACCGGAACAAACACTGCGGCGATCTGATCCGCCAGGCGTTGTATTGGTGCCTTTGAACCTTGCGCCTGTTCGACCAGACGAATAATGCCGGCCAATTGGGTATGCTTGCCGACACCGATGGCGCGACACTGCAATTGCCCTTGTTGATTCATAGTCCCGGCAAACACATGATCACCGCTTTGCTTGGAAACAGGCATGCTTTCACCGGTCAACATCGATTCATTAATACTCGACGAGCCATCGATGACTTCACCATCGACCGGCACGTTTTCACCGGCGCGCACCACAAACACATCACCGATGACGATATCGCTGACATTGACTTCAACAATTTCACCATCGCGTAACAGGCGCGCAGTTTTCGGTTGCAGTTTGATTAAGGCCTCAATCGCTGCCGAGGTTTTTCGTTTGGCGCGCGATTCGAGTATCTTACCGAGCAGTATCAAAGTGATGATCGCGGCGCTGGCCTCAAAATAGACATGTTCATGAATACCCGCGATAGTGACGACGGCGCTAAACAGATAGGCCATGGAGGTTCCCAGGGCCACCAACACATCCATATTCGCGCTACCACCACGTAGCGAGTGCCACGCACCAACGTAAAAGCGTTTACCTATCCAGAACTGCACCGGTGTCGCCAGGGCCATTTGCCACCATGGCGAAAACAATTCATGAGCAGTACCGACAAACATGAAAACCATTTGCAGCATAAAGGGCGCGGTGAGAACTGCAGAAGCAATAAACAAGCGAAACTCTTTTTTCGCATCCGCTTCTTTCCGTTCCTTGTCCGCTTGCTGCGTGTCGTCTTCGCGCACAAAGGCCTGATAGCCGGCGCGCTGCACACCGGCAATAATTTCTTCCACGCTTACCAGGGGCATGTAATGCACTGTGGCCTGCTCGGTGGCAAAGTTCACCGTCGCTTCGACACCGGGTATACGGTTCAACACCTTCTCGATACGCGCCGCACACGCCGCGCAGGTCATACCATCAATCGCGAGTTGCACCTGTCGCGTCGGCACCTGAAAACCCGCGCCACGTATCGCCTCGACAAATTCATCGGGTTGTACTGTGGTGGGATCGTATTCAAAACGCGCGGTTTCCGAAGCGAAATTAACCGTCGCATCGGTACCTGGGACACGGTTCAAGACCTTTTCCAGTCTTGTTGCGCAAGACGCGCAGGTCATGCCTTCGATAGGCAGTTCGAGGATATTCGGTATTTGTTGTAGGTTAGCAGTCATGTCGAAACCTTATACCCCCACGGGGTATCTGTCAAGACTCAAGCCGTGACATATTGCACATACACCGATCGCCGATATCGAAGACAATCACGTCAGATTCAAAAACGAATCATTCATCAACTACACGATCAAAAAAGGAGAATACGATGGAAGGCATTCTAGGCGAACTTATGGTTAACTTCGGCTTTATTAGTGGTTGGGTTTTCTAACATTAGGCAATTGAACGCAAATCGGGTCGATAGAACAATTGTTCCATATATTCAAGCTGGCCTATATTGGAAGCAATTGTTCCGACCTTGTTTTTGCGGGTTGCATCTGTAGGAATCAGCCGGAAGCCGACGCACAGACTTCCTATAAGCGGACACTCAAAACGAGTTATTAGTAAATTTCTAGTCGAATCGTGACCGCTCCTCATCAATCTCCTCACGCTCGATGTTTTTGTCTAGGTACTCAATCTCCGACTCTATCCACCGACTCACTTCACTCTCAAAACCAGCTCCCAACCAACGACGAAATTTGTCTCTTTTCTTTTTTAAATAGCTGCTTGTAAGCCCCGACCAAGAACCAGAATGAAAATTACAACTGATTCCGCTGTTTACGCCCTCATATTTGCTATATTTCTGAAGAATTATACGTGTTAATTTACCTCCATTCGAATCGTCGAGTGTCGGTGGTGCTGCATGTGCTATAAGCGCTGCCCGAGACTTAGGGTCTTCATCAATCCACTCAACAATTTGAGATATCGGCAATTCTGATATCGCGGCGGTAGAATTACTTTCTTCATTCCTAGAAAGTCCACCTTTAAGCCAATTCAAAATATCACTCCGCCACTGGGGTAAAGTTTCCTCTAATTGCGTTTTTATAACGTTCCATGCTCCGGATGGATTAGTTCGTACAAGCTCACTTGCAAGTGGTTCTACATAGGAGTCATAACTTAATCTGTAACAATCCCCCATTTTATTCAGTAAACATTCGAGAAGTGGTAGCACACGACTATCATCCCACTTGATCAGCTTCTGGCAAACGTTCTTCCAATGATAGCCCTTCATAGGATCTCGGCCTTCCTCTCCTGGTATAGACCTTGATAACACGTCAAATACAAATTCCGAACCAATTGGGGATGATCCGTCCAACGGAGTAGAGTCAAGCAGCTCTATCAACAGTCGAAAAGACTCCTCTGAGCCATCTGCTTTTAGCAAATCAAGTAGTGTTTTAATTCTTTTTTGCGGAACCTTATCGATTGATCTCCCATACCTTAGCGAATTGAACTGCTGAGACGAAACCCAGTTATTTTCCAATGCGATTAAACACTTCGAAAACAAGGCATCTCTATAATCTGAACTAAGGGTAATTGTAACCCCCAGCCAAGCAGTATTTTCAACATCAAGAAAATTGTTTATCACAGAGCCATACAACTCTGGATCGACTTTACCTACTTCTGATAGGTATCCGTGTAGACAAACTTGGTGTTTTGTTTCTAGTGCTATTTTTATGAGTTCAGGTAGAAGGCATCTATCTGCGTCATATTGCTCTAACTTTTCACCAAAAAACCATAACGCGGGCACGCCTTTCTCAGGAGCAAGGAGATGTCTGATCTCACTCAGCTTTTCTGGATATCGTACAATCCGCTTAGCTAATGCACTAACAAGCAATTTGGATCGATTTTTTGGTTTATTGTGTCTGTCACGAAAATCTTCATCCCACTCCATCCAATCAACGTCAATTACGTAGCGATTAAATCTGCTTACTAGATCGCGCCTAGTGAACTGGCGCTCAATTAATTGCAACCTCTTCGTTATTTCTGGATGATTATCATCATCCTTGTACGCTCTCCAATTCCAAAAAAACTTATTCAGTTTTTCCGGCAACATGGCGCTCTCTTTAACAAGAGAATTCATAACTTGGAAAGCTAGCTCTGTACACGGTGGTGTTCTTATTTGCTCTTCAACGGCATAGAATAATGTATTACAAACATCTCGACGAAGCCTAGATGGCCAGTTTTTCGTTTCATTGACCAACGCCTGAAAATAGGTGAAGTACGCCTGCCACCATTCGCCATAAGTTTCAGGAATCCATAGTTTTGCTCTCTCTTTTAGCCCTTGATACTCCGGTCCAACTGTTCGAAATCCACCACGCGTATCAAGGGCCGCTTCGACAATTTTAAGCCCAAGTAAACGCTCTACATCACTAGAAGACCGAAGAAGTTGTAGCAGTGCTGAAAGTCGAGTTTCTGGCGTAGACTCTGTTGCGGCCCATTCTGGACCTATACGAAAAAGCCCTACCAAGGTGCCTGTAGAGTTATTAGAATAATGGGAGTTCTCATTCACAGCTAATCGAATTAACAAATTTAGCGCTCTAGTCGTATAGGCAGGCCACACCGCAATCTTTTCAAGAGTCCAGACAAAATTTTGTCTGTTTTCACTTAAGCTCAATAAGTCGTCGTTTGTCCATTTGCCAATAGTAGCTTCAAGTAGTTTTAATACAGCGCTAGGATTGGCCTCTGCCAGGATGGATAGAAATCGAGATCCTTTTTCAGATTCTAAAAACTCCTTTTTAGAGAAAATTCCATCTGACTTAAGAATGTCGTTAATAACGTGAGAAGCACTGGCTTCTCCGGCGTACTTAAACATATTCAGAAACCATGCATGCAGCGACTTAGGCATGTTTAAAAAAGTTTTATTAAAATCAAATCCTCGTCCATAACACTCCCAAAACTGCTTCCATAAGTAAATATGAAGAGCCTTGGGAACAAAAAACAGTGTACGACTACCTTGCAATACTCTTCTAGCGCGAAGATTCTTAATTATTTCCTGAAAACGAGCCCAGCCAATTGTGGGGTCAACATTTCTAACTAACTCGGCGATATAAGCGGCCTCCTCTCCAACTGGTGCCTCATATCCAAAACGATTGAACAACGCAATGTGCTGTGCAACGCACTCAACTTGTCTTGCACCTATTTCATCTCTCTTTCCATAGCCGTGCAGAAACCTTGTCCAAATCGGTACTGTGGCTGGTGGCTTTAACAAGTCTGACGGGTTTGCGTACAGATTGTCGGCAACCGCTTGCGCAACTCGAGGCGATCCTTCGCAGATACTAATCCAACGATCAAGTTCGTGAGATTCCCCAATACGGCGAATAAGTATTTTTTTTATGATATCGTCTGGCAAGTATGGTACTTGTATTCGATCAATATCTTCATCTCGGGTTTCATCCTGTCCGTGATCCATCGATACAATCTTCAATTGACCGCAGCGTGGCTTAAGATGTCTCCATATATCTGAAAGCTCCATCTCCGGTAGCTCATCTATAACCAAAATAAGTGGTTTGTCACGACCTGATTTCACTAATTGTCGGAAGAGTTTTGTTTGTCCAAACTGAGATCCATGCTGGATGTAAAGAACATGCGGAGAAATAGTTTCAACATTCAATGCCTCTAGAACAATACGAGTTTTACCTAAACCAGGTTCACCAAGAATACGGATGTGTTTTGCTTCCGCCTGTAGGCCAGATCGCAGCTGAGTGATTATCTCTGTTTGTTCTGAAGACTCCTCGTAATCGTTTGCCATATGCGCATCATGCTGCCATTCATCGAGTGTCCAGGCTTCCTGAATTGGATCAGCTGATAATAAAGATGCAACTCCTGGATAACGTTCTGCAAATTCTGTAATTTGACTTGCACCAAAAACTTCGACTTTGCTTTCATATGCTTCAAACCCTTTTTCAGCCAGAGTTGCGACAATTAATTCTTTAGAGTTGTTACGTTGCTCTGGAGTCAAGTCATGTCCCGTGCAGATGAGCGAATAACGACCTTGTCGTTCCACAAGCCGCTTAACTTCAGAGTTTAACTCTCCTTTACTGCTAAGTAATTCTTGTCGAATCGAAGTTAACTTCCAGGGTTTAAATGTGGTTCCTGCTTTTATTTGGAATCCTGTAATACCAAATTGAAAAATACAGTCTGCATTCACGTTATGTCCATGAGGCACATTGACTTCAGCATCTATGCCGCCATCTGGGGTCATCAATTTATCAGAAATGGTTAGTGCAGCAGGCCCTAGCTTTGCGTAGGCGCATTCAGAACGTAGTATTGCTCGAGATATGGAAACAGCGCGTTCAGGGCTAAGTGAAGCGACTGTTAAAATTGGAACTGTCCATAAACTATTCATAAAATATGTATTTATCTATTAGGCCCCAGTATCCGCTTTAGGTCGACAACAGATCCAGCACTAGAAATTCAGAACCATTTCTCTGATCGATTCCAAAGAAAACACAGTTACACATTGACGGGGATCGAAACGGCTAGTCCCTTCTTGTTGTTTATTTTTAACCAACATCCCCACAAGAGAGGTTAAGTGACGGCTTTATTAGCCTAGTTTTTGTGTGTTGAGTTTATACCGACCAGGTGGTTGGTGCAAGGTAAGGGAGAGACTTGGATTTACGATGTATGAGCAGACGCTACTTGCTCACGCTGCATGTATCTCAAATTCGTTGGCGTTCTCGTCGAACGAACTACTTAAGCGGTCGGATGTTCGAATCGCGGCTTTGTTAAATAAAAAAGGGTTCTCCTGGTTTGGAGAACCCTTTTGTTGTATGGCGCGCCCGAGACGATTACTCGGCTACGCCTCACCCTATCGGGTCGTTGCATTCGCAACGATTTCGCTCGCGATGCTCGCTTCTCGAACGGACTGATTGAGCGGTCGGACGTTCGAATCTTGCCTTCGTTAAATGAAAAAGGGTTCTCCTGGTTTGGAGAACCCTTTTGTTATATGGCGCGCCCGAGACGATTACTCGGCTACGCCTCACCCTATCGGGTCGTTGCATTCGCAACGATTTCGCTCGCGATGCTCGCTTCTCGAACGGACTGATTGAGCGGTCGGACGTTCGAATCTTGCCTTCGTTAAATGAAAAAGGGTTCTCCCTTTCAGAAGAACCCTTTTGTAATGTGGCGCGCCCGAGACGATTCGAACGTCCGACCTTTGCCTCCGGAGGGCAACGCTCTATCCAGCTGAGCTACGGGCGCCTTAACTTTTACCCTGGAGTAGCTAGATACCCCAGCCCGCACGTCTTTGATCGACGCGTGGTGTGAAAACCGGCATAGCATACCGCGTTGGGTACTTGCAGTCTAATTCCGTCAATTATCAGGCCTCGCTACCCGCAAGCAAACCCTTGAGGTTGGCCAGGTGGGCCTGGCCGCGTTGTTTCTGTTCCTCGGGGCTGACCGCCTCGCCGCGTCCGCCTTCCCAGATGATGTCGTCTTCGGGGATTTCATCGAGGAATCGGCTGGGTTCGCATGGGGTGTTGTCGCCGTATTTCTTGCGTCGACCGGCATATGAGAAGGTCAGTGTCCGTTGGGCGCGGGTGATGCCGACGTAGGCGAGGCGGCGTTCTTCTTCGACATTGCCTTCGTCCAGGCTGGAACGATGGGGCAGAATCTCTTCTTCCATGCCGATGATAAAGACGTGCGGAAACTCCAGACCCTTGGAGGCGTGTAGCGTCATCAGGTTTACACAGTCGGCGGTGTTCTCTTCTTCCTGGCGGTCGAGGATGTTCATCAGTGACAGGTGATTGACCACACCGCCCAAATCGCGCTCTTGCCCTGGCTCACCACCGTTGTCCTGAATCTTTTCTATCCAGTCGAGTAAGTCATTGACGTTTTGCATGCGCTTTTCGGCCTGCTTCAAGTCCTTGGACGAATCATTGAGCCAGGTTTCATAGTCGATCTCTTTGACCATGTCGCGTATCGCGCTCATGAAGTCACCGCGTTCGGCGCGCTCGGTAATCCGTGATACCCATTCAGCGAATTGACGTAGATTGTTGAGCGCCTTTTCCGGGAGTACTTGCGCCAGGCCGAATTCATGTATGGCGTCCATCAGGCTGATATTACGCTCCTGGGCATAGCTGCCGATACGCTCCACCGTACTCGCGCCGATCTCGCGTCGTGGCGTGTTGATCACGCGCAGGAACGCCATATCGTCATTTGGATTGGCGAGCAGGCGTAGGTAAGACATGATGTCTTTGACTTCACTCTTCTCGAAAAACGAGGTGCCGCCGCTCAAAAAATACGGAATACGATTCTCGCGCAAGGTGGCCTCGAGCAAACGCGATTGGTGATTGCCGCGATATAAGATGGCGTAGTCACTGTAATTGGTGCGGTGTTTAAAACGATGACTGAGGATCTCGGTGACCACGCGCTCGGCTTCGTGTTCTTCGTTACGACACTGAATGACGCGTAGCGGATCACCGAATCCCATCTCACTCCACAGCGCCTTTTCAAACACGTGGGGATTGTTGGCAATAACGTGGTTGGCCGCCTTGAGTATGCGCCCCATGGAGCGATAGTTCTGTTCCAGCTTAATCAGTTTGAGACGCGGATAGTCTTCCGACAACAGGCGTAGATTTTCCGGCTGCGCGCCGCGCCAGGCATATATCGATTGATCGTCATCACCAACCACGGTCAGACCACCAGTCCTGCCCACCAACTGCTTGACCAACTGGTATTGGCAACCATTGGTGTCCTGGTATTCATCGACCAGTAGATAACGTATCCGGTTCTGCCATTTTTCGAGGATCTCCGGGTGTTGGCGAAACAGCTGTACCGGTAGATAGATCAAATCATCAAAGTCGAGGGCGTTATAGGCCTTGAGATAGCGCTGATAGTGTTGGTAGATCACCGCCGCAACACGTTGCGCCTCATCCTCAACCTGCTCCAGTGCCTCTTCGGGTGAGGTCAGACCATTTTTCCAACGGGAGATCTGCCACTGGATTTGCTGTAACACATCGGTGTCACCACCGGTGTCGCGATTGACGATTTCCTTTAACAGGCCAATGACGTCCTGGGTATCGAATATCGAGAACCCGGACTTATAACCGAGAGCTTTGTGCTCACGGCGCAATATATTCAGGCCAAGCGTGTGAAACGTAGACACCTGCAGGCCATACCCTTCTTTGCCCTGCAGCAATTGGCTGACGCGTTCTTTCATTTCCCGCGCCGCCTTATTGGTAAAGGTCACCGCCGCGATATTGCGCGCAGAAATCCCGCATTCCTTAATCAGATAGGCGATTTTTTGCGTGATTACACGGGTCTTGCCACTTCCAGCGCCAGCCAGCACTAACAACGGTCCATCGATATAGTTGACTGCGGCTTTTTGGCGGGGATTCAGGTCTGCCATTCCAACACCAGTATTCACTTCGGGGGAGGCGTATTTTATAGACTCAGGCGTGGCTTGTCGAAGCAGGAAATCGTCGTCATTGGTGTAATTTTGATCGAATTTGTCCTAACTTGTTATAAGCATTGGAGAACAACCCCCCCCTTCTTTTCCCATTGTAATCGGCATACAATGTGCCGTGCTTTTTGAACGTCAGGGTTGGATATCAGATATGAAATCGCAAATTAACCATGCAAACGCCTGACGGGACCGGTAACGGTTCCAATTTAGCAATCTCGCTGGGCTTTGGCGCGATATTGCTGCTTATGAGCGGGATTATCGCTGTCGGCTACTTTCGCCTTAATGCCCTCAATACCGAAATCGACAAGATTTCAACGCTCTACCACCTTAAGTCTGACATCATTCACAAAATCCATTTCAACATCAGCGAACGTTCGAATTCAGTCTTGTACATACCGCCGCCTAGCCAGCCGGAAATTCAGAATGAACTGCAGCAGGATTTCGAACAATTCAACCAGCAGTTAAGCCTGTTGCAATCACAGTTCGCAGCGATGCCTCTGGTCACAAATGAGCGCGTCCTCTTTGAACAGGCGATGCAGTTAATGCATGAAAATGC
This sequence comes from Gammaproteobacteria bacterium, assembly GCA_029881255.1. NCBI lineage: Bacteria > Pseudomonadati > Pseudomonadota > Gammaproteobacteria > Gammaproteobacteria bacterium. The sequence goes on from JAOUMY010000001.1 coordinate 286,031, forward strand.
ACAACTGGAAGATCGCATCGCACAGACTTTGCTTAAAGGGGAACCACTCACCGAAGCGGGACAACTCATTGAAGCCGATCGTCGACAGGAACAGATGCTATTTCAAAAACTCGACGACTTGATTGCCCTGGAAAACAATCTATCGCGCATGGGCATCGATAGCGCCAGCGCATCCTATAGCGACACGATGAAACTCTTGTCTACGCTGGGAGGTACAGTGCTGTTTATCAGTCTGCTGATTACCTTTCTGGTGGTGCGTCGCGCCTCGTCTTTTGAGAAAAAACTGATTCAACAAAAGTTACAGGCCGAGATAACGCTGCATGCAATTGGTGACGCGGTAATTACCACCACACCGAGCAGCCAGATAAATTACATAAATCCTATCGCCGAAAAGCTGATAGGAATTTCGGCGCAAGAAGCGCTACACAAACCCTTCTCATCTGTTGCGCGCATCCTAGACGATAAAAGAAACGCGGTCGATTTAAATACCCAGTTGAATGCCTTCAACAATGAAAAATTAAAATTAAATGACGCCTCTCTTTTGCTCGGCGAAGATAAAGAAATCGCCGTCGAAGGCTCAGGCTCACTGATTTACGATGACAATGGAAACATTATTGGTAAGGTACTTATCTTCAGAGATGTTTCTGAAAACCGCTCTTTATCAGACATGTTATCGTGGCAGGCCACACACGACCCACTCACCGGGCTAGTCAATCGACGCGAGTTCGAACGCCTTCTTTCCAGCCAACTCGACGATGCCAAAAGCTGTCGTCGTCAACACGCGATGTTGTACGTCGATCTCGATCAATTCAAAGTCGTCAATGACACCTGCGGCCATATCGCTGGCGATATGTTGCTACAACAACTCACCAGTATTTTACAGGGCAAGATTCGCAGCAGCGATGTGATCGCGCGATTGGGTGGTGACGAGTTTGGCGTACTTCTGGAATCCTGCAATATGGACAAGGCGAAAACCATTGCAACTGAGATTCTCGAAGCGATACAGGAATACCGCTTTTCCTGGAAAAATCACGTGTTCAAGGTCGGCGCCAGCATAGGCGCGGTACCCGTGGACAAAAACAGCGAAAGCGTGGTCAAGATCATGAGTAACGCCGACTCCGCCTGCTATGTCGCCAAGGACAAGGGGCGCAACCGCATCTGGGTACATCGCATAGATGACCGCGAGATTATACAACGCCATGGCGAAATGGCTTTGACCACGCTCATCACCCAGGCCTTGGAAGAAGGGAAATTCTGCATCTTCAAACAAAAAATTCTGTCTATGCCTGGCAATGACGCGCCTGACATGTACGAATTACTGATACGCATGGAACGCCAGAACGGCGGACATTTGCTGCCAATGGCTTTTATTCCTGCAGCGGAACGATACACCATCATGCCGAGTATAGATCGCTGGATGATTACCGCCTCGTTTTCGGTATTAAGAGATCACCAGGAATTACTTACACCTCATGACATGGTCAGCATAAATTTGTCTGGTCAGTCACTTAGTCAAAATAAATTCCTGGAATTCGTGGTTAACGAGTTGGACCGCTTTCAGATCGAGCCAGAGCGAATCTGTTTTGAAATCACTGAAACGGCTGCTATTGCCAACTGGCCACTGGTCACACGCTTCATTTCGGTGTTGCGAGGCATGGGCTGCAAATTTGCACTCGATGACTTCGGCAGCGGCATGTCGTCTTTCACCTATTTAAGAAACTTCAATGTCGACTTTCTCAAGATAGATGGCTCGTTTGTGCGCAATATCGCCAACGATAATATTAATCGCGAAGTCGTCAAAGCAATAAATAGCCTTGGCAAAACCATGAACATCAAGACTATTGCTGAGTATGTGGAGTCTGATGAAATCAGAAGCATATTAGAGGAGATCGGTATCGACTATATGCAAGGGTATTCGATACATATGCCGGAGCCGCTTTAATATTAGTCCCGAATTTACGCTGTGCTCGTTCTATCTTTTCCTTATCCATAATTTCACAGTCACAGAATTTCGCTAAAGCATCGTTCCGAAGCCAATGGAACACCTGCACTACCACAAACGCCCACCTTATTTCACACCGCCGACAGTCATCCTTGACGCTACACAGCACGGGTTTAAGATTTTTCTTCTTTCACAAAAGCTTTTTTGATATGCGCTGTATTATTTTATACACTTGGCTTGCTCTTGGTTCCATTTCAGAGTTATCTCAATATTTACACGCGCACTGAAGGAGCATTTGCGAAATGAGTCGAATTCTGATTGCCGACGACAATCAACAAAATATGTACCTGGTTCGGTTTCTTTTAGAACGAGCGGGATATGACGTTGACGAGGTAGAAAATGGCAAGCTCGCAGTCGAGGCCTGCGAAAAGACAAGGTATGACCTGGTACTGATGGACATTCAGATGCCGGTTATGGATGGCCTTGAAGCCACTCGGATTATCAAGCGCTTCAAACCCGCACCGTTAATTGTCGCTTTAACAGCTTTCGCAATGAAAGAGGATATTGATTCTTTCTTTTCAGCGGGATGCGATGGCTATATCACCAAACCTATCGAAACGAACGCCTTCATGGAAAACATCGCGGACTATATCAAGAAAGCGAAAGATATTTCCGCGGAAGCCTCACGCTAGCGAAGACTCAGAAACGGAGTTTAAACAGCTTTCGAATATTGCTCCACACCAAACACCACCGTCGTATTTAGTAACTTCAACTCTTTCACACGCTGTTGCCGTTGCTCACTTGCATGCCAGTAGTATGGCGTCATTTTCAGCAAGTCAAAGATAAATGCATTTTCAACTACCATCTCCCATTGCCAAACACTGCTTGATTTGAGTTCTAAGCCTGGAAAATCTGGCGCTGCATCTTTATGCGGTCGGGGAGTTTCGTAAATGAGTTCTTTAAGTTCGATTAGATGTTCTGCTGCTGATGTAATTCTCAAAAAACAGCCATTGTTTTGTAGAACGCGCAAAATCTCGGCACTATTGGTGGGTGAGTTTATGCTATAGACAAAGGAGAACTGCTCATCGGTGAATGGTAAATCACTGCTGCTGGCGACTATATATTGTTCATTAGCCGAACGCTTTGCTGCCATACGCACGGCGTCTTTTGATATATCAATACCGGTCAGTTGCGTACCTGGCAAAAGCATATTCACTCTCCGCGTAAAATATCCTTCTCCGCAACCAATATCCAACACACTGTTTACCGAGTCATTACCCTTCGAGAGTTCCTGCGCAATATTTTCAACCAGTTTGTCATAATATCCGTTTTCCAGAAAGCGCCGTCGACTGATGAGCATTTCTTTACTATCACCCGGATGACGGCTTTTTTTCTTGTGCGCAAGCATCAAATTGTAATAGCCCTCTTTCGCACGATCAAAACTATGCCCAGACTCACATAGGAGACGCGCGTCTGCGTGCAAAAGGCTCTTACGGCAAACCGGACAACGTAGTGATAGCATAGCCAACCTTTTAAATACTCAAGCCTCGATCAAGACAGCGATATGTAATCGCTTCCGATATGTGAGGTGAATGAACCTCTTCGCTTCCATCAAGATCCGCAATAGTGCGGGCAACTTTGAGTATCCGAAAGTAGGCACGCGATGACAAGCGAAAACGATCCATAACCGTGTTCATAAGCAACTCGTCCGCTTGCGTAAGTTTCACGTATTGCTTTATTTCCTGGTTTCGTAACAGACTATTGGCTTTGCCACTCCGATCTATCTGTCTCTTTCTAGCATTGACGACGCGAGCCCTGACGGTTTGGGAGTTTTCTGCATTATTCGCGTTGTTGTGCAGATTCGACAATGGAATACGCGGCACTTCTATGTGCAAGTCTATCCGATCAAGCAAGGGCCCAGAGATCTTATTGCGGTAGCGACTGACTTGCTCAGATGTACAACGACATCGTCCGTCACTATCACCGAGATAGCCGCACGGACAAGGATTCATCGCCGCGATCAATTGAAAGCGCGCAGGAAAGTCGATTTGGCGTGTCGCGCGAGAGATCGTAATGCCACCGGACTCCAATGGCTCGCGTAAAACTTCCAACACCCGCCGATCAAATTCGGGTAACTCATCGAGAAACAAGACGCCATTGTGCGCCAGCGAAACCTCTCCAGGCCGTGGCACGCTCCCGCCACCCACAAGCGCGACAGCGGAGGCGGTATGGTGAGGTGCGCGAAAAAAGCGCTTTCCCCACTGTGCAACGTCAAACCCCGTGTTACTAATTGAATACAACGCCGCTGTTTGTATCGCCTCTTCTTCACTCATATCCGGCAGAATACCGGGCAAGCGACTGGCGAGCATGGTCTTACCCGTCCCCGGCGGCCCAATAAACAATAGATTGTGCCTGCCTGCTGCGGCGATTTCCAATGCACGCTTTGCCCTGGCCTGTCCGTTAACCTCACACAAATCATCCTCACCGCTGTTGCTGCTTCTATTCAGCCCACCATGTGCGCAGACCAAAGGCTTTTCTTCACTAAGATATGCGCACACATCAAGCAAGCTTTCGGCAGCGCCATAACGCAATGACTTGACGATATCCGCTTCGCCTGCATTTGCAAAAGGAACAATTAAATTTCGTCCCGCTTGTCTGGATTTAAGTGCCGCCGGCAACACACCACGCACGGGACGAAGCTGGCTGCCTAAGGCAAGCTCTCCGAGAAACTCAAATTTGGACAACACCTCTACTGGAATTTGCCCGGACGCTGCAAGTATGCCAATCGCAATCGGTAAGTCGAAACGCCCTCCCTCCTTAGGCAGATCCGCTGGCGCAAGATTTACCGTTAGACGACGCGCCGGAAATTCGAAACCCGCGTTAAGCAATGCGCTGCGAACGCGATCTCGACTTTCTTTAACAGTTGTTTCCGGGAGACCTACCACCGAGAGTGCTGGTAGACCATTTGACATGTGAACTTCAACCGTGACCAGTGGCGCATCGACCCCAACTGCGGCACGGCTATAGACAATAGCAAGTGACATAATCCCTTCTTATTCTTGTTTTCCTTTAGTGAGGCGGGATTATAGAAAGACTTTTCTTAGCTCAAGCTTGTGATTCAGCTTTCGCGTTTTTCAAGTGCTTCGATTTGACGTTCCAGCGCTTCGAGTTTGGCGCGTGTTTTGGCCAACACTTGTGATTGCACTTCGAATTCCTCTCGCGTAACGAGATCCAGTCGCGACAAACCGCCTTGTACCGCTGAACGTACATTTTTCTCCAGATCGGCCTGTAAATCCTTTAGCCCGCCAGGCAGAGCATCTGAAAATTTCTTTGCAATATCGTCGAGAATCTTGGGATCAAACATTGTTTACACCTGTTGAATTTGAGGCTGGCCAGTATAGCGGATAGAGACGAACAGGCTCAAACACTCACCAGCCGATCCTGCCCCATTACTGTGCATCTTTTTATAGGGAGTGCGCATGATGGTGCGCCAGATTTGGACAAACCAAACACCGTCCGCTCTAACTCTCTAATTTACAACATTATTTACAAGTGGCACACACAATGCTCTAAGGCTGACAGGGCTCAAAATAATATACGCCGCCACAGGTGTCCGGAAATCGGTGGCTTTCGTCTGAAGGAGACTTTTAAACATGAAACTTATTTCTGCAGTTATTAAACCGTTCAAGCTCGATGATGTGAGGGAGGCACTCTCAGAGATTGGGGTTCAAGGCATCACCGTCACTGAAGTCAAAGGATTTGGACGTCAAAAAGGACACACCGAACTCTATCGCGGCGCTGAATATGTGGTGGATTTTCTGCCTAAGGTCAAAGTCGACATCGCTGTAAGCGATGATCTCGTCGCACAAGTGACCGAAGCTATTATAAAAGCCGCTCGCACCGGCAAGATCGGTGACGGAAAAATCTTTGTTTATCCGTTGGAAGAAGTCATACGTATTCGTACCGGCGAAACAGGTAACGAAGCGCTGTAAAGAGGAGAAAGAAAGTGGAAAAATTAGTAGAACTCAGTTATGCACTAGACACCTTTTATTTTCTAATATCCGGCGTTTTAGTTATGTGGATGGCAGCCGGCTTCGCCATGCTCGAAGCAGGCATGGTGCGCGCAAAAAACACTGCCGAGATTCTGATCAAGAACGTCTCACTGTTTGCCATTGCCTGCATCATGTATATGTTAGTTGGTTACAGCATCATGTACGGCGCATCAGACAGCGGCTTCATTCCAAATTTCGGATTTCTGATTGGTTCCGATCATACATTGGATGCAGTTCTGAAAGGTGGAGAGGATGCACCGTATTATTCCAAACTTTCAGATTTCTTTTTCCAGGTGGTATTTGTTGCTACTGCCATGTCTATCGTATCCGGTGCGGTTGCCGAACGCATGAAGTTGTGGGCGTTTCTCGCCTTCGCAGTGGTAATGACGGGCTTTATCTACCCGGTTCAAGGTTTCTGGAAATGGGGCGGCGGTTTTCTTGATGGTCTGGGTTTCCAGGACTTCGCTGGCTCCGGCGTTGTGCACATGTGCGGCGCAGCGGCAGCACTTGCCGGTGTTCTGCTCCTTGGCCCACGTAAAGGCAAATATGGCGCTAACGGTGTCGTCAACGCAATCCCCGGTGCCAACATGCCTCTGGCCACGCTTGGAACTTTCATTCTATGGATGGGTTGGTTTGGATTTAACGGTGGTTCAGAGCTTAAAATTTCCGACGTTGGCGAAGCCAATTCGGTTGCCTCCGTTTTCGTCAATACCAATATGGCAGCAGCTGGCGGCGTAATCGTGGCAATGATGGTAGCTCGACTGATGTTTGGTAAGACAGATTTGACTATGGCACTAAACGGAGCGTTGGCAGGCCTGGTTGCTATCACTGCCGAACCTCTTGCGCCATCGCCTTTGGTGGCGACTATTATTGGCGGTATAGGCGGTGCCTTAGTGGTGTTCTCTATCGTGTCTCTGGATAAACTGAAAATCGATGACCCAGTCGGCGCTATTTCGGTTCACGGCGTGGTCGGTATCTGGGGATTGATCGCAGTACTATTTTCCAATAGTGACGCAACCGTTACTGGCCAGTTGGCAGGTATTGCTACAATTTTTGCCTGGACATTTGTTATGGCCCTCATCGTCTGGTATGTAATCAAGATGGTTATGGGCATCCGCGTCAGTGAAGAAGAAGAATACCAAGGCGTGGACATCTCCGAATGCGGCCTGGAAGCCTACCCGGAATTTACTTCTTCGCGCTAAATCCTCCTCTCTCCCAGAAGCGCGACGGGCACCTCAGGGTGCCCGTTTTCTTTTTATCAGCACAAATCCCTTGCATTCATTAATGTAAAAACCAGATACTCGCTACCGATGAACAACAATAGATCCACGCGAGAAATAATAATTGAGCTCGGAACCAGACAAGCCTAAGGCCCAAATCGAAACAAGCAAGCCATTAAGCGCTATTGAAATCCTTGGTGCAACAGCATGTGGCTTTATCGCCATATTCATTACCACATGGATCAGCAACAAATTCATTGGTACCGGAGGTTCGCTTTATATGGTGGCCTCTATGGGTGCGGCTAGCGTGTTATTGTTTACCCAACCAAATAGCAGCATGTCCCAACCCTGGGCGCTGGTTGGCGGTCATCTGGTCTCATCAAGTGCAGGTGTCATGGCAGCATTACTTATTTCAGACCCCGCGCTGGCGGCGGCGACCGCCGTTGCACTCGCCATTGCAGGCATGCTGGCTTTTAGATGTCTTCATCCACCCGGCGGTGCAGCTGCATTGGGTGCAGTACTGGGAGGGGACAGCGTCACCTCCCTGGGATTTTATTACGTGTTAACGCCCGTACTGTTCAACGCCATCGTTTTGTTATGCTTGGCCGTGATTATCAACAATCTCTATCCTGGCCGACGCTACCCGCGAAGACGTTTTTAAACCATTTACACTACCGTTAAAGGCTGCCGTGACTACCATCACAGAAAGGTGGATTTGCTGTGTGTTTACAACCACACAGAAACAACGTTTTGGCCTTGTCTACGGTAACTTTAACCGGCGAGAAACCAGAACCCTTGTGCGAACCGTCGCAAAATGGCTGCTTCTTTGATTTACCACATGCACACCAGAAGTAATCTCCCGGTTCTACATCGACGGCATAGGGGCCTTTTTGTGCAATATCCGGCTTTGTCATTTTAACTCCTTACGTTTTATGACGAATAACTTCTACCTACAACAGCTATAAAAGCAAAAGTTGTTTTGCTACAGTTGGTTTGTACCAGAGATGCCGCTATTCAACAATGCGCAAAAATATCCACCATGACATGACGCAAAGTCGATTCACGCTATGGTTCCGTGATAAACGTCTGGAACGGGCGTATCGTGCCTCACATACACGCAGAACGCTTATGCTGGTGCGTCTTGCATTGATGTTGGGCGCTATTATTTACGCATTGTTTTCCATACTGGACTATATCGTTTTACAGGAAGAACAGCTGGAGGCGATTGCGATCCGCTTTGCTTTTGCCGTTCCTGCCTTCTTGATCGGCTTAGCCCTCAGCTTTACAGATTATTTTCGCGAACGACTACAGTTTCTTGTTGCTGCACTGGCTGTCGTTGCAGGGCTAGGCGTTGCAGTGATTTCGGTTTTATATCAGGAAAGCATGAGCGACCTGTATCTGGCTGGAACATTAATCCCAGTATTCTGGGCATTCATGTTTTCCGGCTTACGCTTCATTGCGATTGTGACTACCTGTGTCTTGCTAGTCGCTTCCTATGAAATAACATTGATTTTTTTCAGTGACTATTCGACGGAAACGCTTATCAGCTACAACTTTTTTCTCATCACGTTATCTCTGGTTGGTGTCATTGGCGGCTACACAATTGAACGCTACGCACGGCGAGATTTTATTCAATCGCGTATCATTGATGAAAAGCGACGTGAAAACGAACGATTGCTGCACAACATACTGCCATCTTCGATTGCCGCGAAACTTAAGCAAAATCCCGGGACAATCGCCGAACGCCACGAAGACGTAACTGTGATATTTGCCGATATCGTGAACTTCTCTTCTCTGGCGAGAAATCAATCAGCAGCAGAAACTGTCTCCATACTTGGCGCACTTTTCACCCATTTTGATTCACTATGCGATGAGTTTGGTCTGGAGAAAATCAAAACCATAGGCGATTGCTATATGGTAGCTGGAGGCCTGGACGAAGAACCGGGAAACGCTCACCCGGTTCTTCGTGCGGTGGAATTTTCACTTGCCATGTTGCGCCACCTAAAAGAGTTTAATACCACCGAAGGTTTAAAAATTTCTATGCGCGTGGGCATACACAACGGACCTGTCATCGCCGGAGTGATAGGTACAAAGAAATTTTACTTCGACATTTGGGGAGATACGGTGAACATTGCCAACCGTATGGAAAGTACCGGTATACCGGGTTGCATACAACTTTCAGCACACAGTTACGAAGTTGTTCGCCACGACTATTTCTGTGAAAAACGCTCTTCCGTCGAAGTCAAAGGCTTTGGACATATGAGCACTTACATACTCCGCCCGCCTTCGACTCCGCTGAAAAATACTATCGGCCTTGTTTCGACAACAAAACAAGCCCTACAAAACGGGCTACCGGAATTAACTGTCCAGTGACTTCATGATCTCCGGATAAAAGAACTCTGGCGCCGCCATTGCTGCGCGGTGAATAGCAGCATTGTAATACTGTGTACTGAAGGTTTTGGCCTCGGCATCTTTTTCGCGAAATTCACTAATTGGCCTGTCCTTGCATGCCAATGTAGTTGACCACCAACCTGAAGGATAAGTGCATTGAGGAAAAAAGAAGGTCATGGTATCGACGAAACCGCCGCCACGCATCGCCTTATACATACCCTTCAAGATATCCATGTGAATAAGAGGTGATTCGCTTTGCTGAATCAACATGCCATTACTGTCCAGCACGCGCATACATTGCTCAAAGAATGGTTTTGAAAACAAACCTTCCGCTGGGCCAACTGGATCAGTGCTATCGACGATAATCAAATCATAACTCGCATCAGCAGCGTCCTTGATCCACTGCACGCCATCAATAAACATTAGCTCTGCGCGCGGGTCGTCATTGGATTCGCAAAGCTCCGGAAAGTGTTTTTCCGCCATGCGCGTGACCTGCTCGTCGATATCAATCTGTTGCACGGTTTCCACTTCAGAGTGTTTCAACACCTCACGCAGCGTGCCGCAGTCTCCACCGCCGATAATCAGCACCCTTCTGGGGTTAGGATGAGAGAACAAAGCCGTGTGGCTAATCATCTCATGGTAGATAAAGTTGTCTCTCTGGGTCAGCATAATACAGCCATCAATGACCATCAGATTACCGAAGCCTTTGGTGCTGAAGATTTCAATATGCTGAAACTCGGTCTGTATATCCTCGAGTTTCTCATTGATTTCAAAAGCAAAGGCACTATTTGAGATCTTGCTGACCTCAGACCACCAGTCTCCCGACAATGTCATTCATGGACTCCAAAAGAATAGGATTTAAAAAGGGAGCTCATTATAATGGCACACGCCTCAGAATTTCTAATTTTGTCACTCGCAGTAAAGAGAATCGTCTATGAAATGGTCTACCCAGGATTCCCGTAACACCTATAACATCCATCACTGGAGCAGCGGTTACTTCGATATTAATAGCGATGGTAACGCCTGCGCCCTGCCTCAAGGGAAAGACGGTCCTGCTATTGACCTGTTCCGCATTGCCCATGAAATTAAGGACAGCGGTCTGACGTGGCCAGTCCTCGTTCGCTTTACAGATATCCTGCATCAACGGGTGGGCGAATTGTGTGGAGCCTTTGATCAGGCCATCAGGTCGCAGGAATATAAGGGCCACTACACAGCAATCTACCCGATCAAGGTCAATCAGCAGCGAACTGTCGTAGAGCATCTGTTGTCATCCGATCGAAAAAACGTTGGCCTGGAAGCAGGTAGCAAACCCGAACTGATGGTCGTGCTTGCGCACAGTCGCAGCAATACAGACACGATCATCTGCAATGGCTATAAGGACCGTGAATATATCCGACTGGCCCTGATAGGGCGCAAACTCGGTCATCGTATTTACATCGTTATCGAAAAACTCTCCGAACTTAAACTGATACTTGAAGAAAGCGCCAGCCTGGGAATCGAGCCACTACTTGGCGTGCGTGTGCGTCTGTCATCCATCGGCAAAGGCAAATGGCAGAACACCGGTGGCGAAAAGTCCAAGTTTGGGCTGTCGTCCTCTCAAGTACTAGAAGTTGCCGAACAACTCAAAGCACATAAGGCCGAACACACCCTGCGTCTGGTTCACTGTCATCTCGGGTCGCAGCTGGCCAATATTCGCGATATCCAAAAAGGCTTAAGCGAAGTTGCGCGTTACTATGCAGAACTACATAAACTCGGCATCCCGATCGAGACCGTCGATATCGGCGGAGGCCTGGGTATCGATTACGAAGGCACTCGTTCCCGAAATTATTGTTCGATGAACTACAGCATTCAGGAATACGCCAACGATGTTGTGCATAGCCTGTGGCAAATATGCGACGATAAACAACTGCCGCATCCAAACATCATTAGCGAATCGGGACGTGCGCTAACAGCGCATCACGCTGTTTTAATCACTAATGTCGTCGATCAGGAAACAACAGCCAATATGGCGCCGCCTACTCGGCCAGACAACGATGCGCCGATTGTCATTCATAACATGTGGCACACGTATAGCGAATTGAGCGACAGATCAGAACTCGAAGCCTATCACGACGCCATTCATTTAATATCTGAAGCACAGACCGCTTTTCTACATGGTCTGGTGTCTCTGGAGCAGCGCGCCCACGCCGAACAACTGTATACGGCAATTTGTCGCAAAATCCAGCCAATGTTACAGAGTTCACGTCGCAGCCATCGTGAGATTCTTGATGAGTTGAACGAAAAACTTGCGGACAAGTTTTTCTGCAATCTTTCTATTTTCCAGTCTATGCCTGACGTATGGGCAATCGATCAAATCTTTCCGATCATGCCACTGCATCGTCTTGATGAGCAGCCTGAACGCCGCGCGACCATTCACGATATGACTTGCGATTCAGACGGTGCCGTAGAACATTATGTTGATTGCGATGGCATTGAATCGACCTTACCAGTGCACAGTTTCGCCACCGGAGAAACATATCTATTCGGTATTTTTCTAGTTGGCGCTTACCAGGAAATTCTCGGTGATCTGCACAATTTATTCGGTGACACGCATTCGATTAACGTCGAACTAAACATAGACGGAAGTTACCACTTTGCCGAAGCAGAGGAAGGTGATACCGTGAACGAGGTATTAAGTTACGTGCATTACAACAAGGATGTCTTGATGCAGCGGTATCGCAGCAAGCTTGGGCTGTCAGAACTTGACGATGTTGAATCTCAACAAATTCTGAGTGAACTGGAGGCTGGCTTAAACGGCTATACCTATTTGGAGGATTAAGTGGAAATACTAATAATCAGCAACCCTGAGACTTCAAAACTAAAACAACTGGGCGTGCATAACTGGCCCATATGGGAAAAAGAAAAATCAACATTTCCCTGGCACTACAACGAAACAGAGGTGTGTTACATTTTGGAAGGTGAAGTGACAGTAAAACCCAAAGATGGCACCACGGTTACCTTGGGCAAGGGTGACCTGGTAACCTTTCCTAAAGGTCTTGATTGCTCCTGGGAGATCACTCAGGACTTAAGAAAGCACTATAGTTTTACTGGCTAGTTTTCTGATCTGGTGGCGGCGAATTTTTGCCGCCACCGTGTTGACACGAGACTAATCACGTGGGCGACACAATACCTCAACCAGCTTGTCTTCAAGTTCAATCCTGTCGGCAAGCTTCTCACCCAACATCGACAGCTCATCTTCCAATTGCGATAGATCATCACAATGTTCAGGCGTGTCATAACGATCATTGAAATCGAGAATTTTCTGGGTGGAATCTTCAATATGGGGATAAACATGCTTAGCCAGCTTCGCAACCGACATTCTACGCTCCTGATTCGCATCAAAAAAACGATAGAGTCGGAAATGCGCGTCGGCAGTGTAGTCTATGAGCGACTGGCAAAAACGTTGAAGCAAATCGACGAGCTCCGGCGTTGAGGAAAATGGTCGGTGGGCGGCCAACTCTCCGTACAAGGCCAGCATCTCGGTGCGATGACTAACCAACTGCTCTATGGCCCGATGGGATTCAGCACGACGTTCAATCAAGACTTCTTTTGTATTCACGACCATTTCCTCTCGTTCAACGTTATTTCGTGAGCAATCTGCATCTACCATGCCGACTAGCTAATATCGGCGCTGAAAGTACACCTCCAGGCTCGGGTATAATTTTATCTTACTTTCTATACCTATATGCCCACTTTGTTCAACCAAAATATCCACACCAACTTTATAAAATGAATTAATAGGCCCATTCCATGAGGCTTGTGCTGTCACTTGGCCTGTACCCCCTCCCTGCTGAGCGTAGGCACCCACTGCGGTTTGCAGCCGTATATTTTGGCTCAGCGCGATCTGCGTGAGCACTTCTGTTTCCAGAGTGTGCAAGCGCAGTGAAAATTCCTCCGCATCTCCACGGCCCAAATCATATTGATACGATGTTCGATGCGCCAGACGCAGTCGTTTCCATTGAGGGCTAACCAGATTGAGACTCAGACCAACTATTGCTCCTGAACCCGATAGATCTTCGTTACCGACATCTGACATCCAATAACGACCTGCAAGCAATCCGAGATGCATATGCGACCGGAAATAGCTTTCTAACAACTCTGTGCGAACACCAGTCGCGTATCCAAGCTTTACCGGCGTGCCAGAGCCAATAAGCACGGGCATCCTCAGCAATGAAAATGAAAACGCCAGCGGATCAGAATGCCAGTGATTGAAAATATAGTTGGACGCAAATAGCTGCCCGCTAGACATACCCCAGCCCAATCCAAATAAGGCGAAGATTATTCGACGTTGTCTTTTTTGAACGGCAATTCCTCCTCCAGCGCCTC